>NZ_JBPLBA010000094.1:0-11710 GCF_054039375.1 Desulfomarina sp.
TCACATTAGACTGATTATAAAATGATCTGGACTGACACTTTTTCATTTGAATTCCTTATCAATTGAGATTTCCAGTGATTTTTGACCGTAGGCCAGCCTGATAAAACAGGCACATCCACAATTTGGCAGAGTTTCATGGGTAATCAAGAAAAAAAATCCCCGAATCAAAATAAATTTTGATTCGGGGATCCCTGATTTTTCCTCGAACAAGTGAATTCCCATCTCTTTCCACGGAGACGATTCATTATATCATTCCAGACAGGTATTCTGACTCCCGGATCATCCTACCAGTTGCGCCTTCCCCTCTGCCAACAGCAGAAAGTGACATCATGCAACGTTCGTCCCCGGTTACAGCGGCGGGCCCGTCCCGGATTCACACCGGGTTCCCTTTTAAACTCGTTTAGAGTATCTGAAAATCTTTCAGAAAATACCAACTTCCCTGCTCGATGTCAAGCAGCCTTTTGTCCTGTTCCAATTTCATCGATCAGTTTTTTCAGTTCCGGTTTTCTCTCGAGAATCAGTTCCTTAATTGTCTCTGCAAGGGAGTGATCCGAATGAACACTTACAAAATCAAAGGCTTTGACATAATTATTTTCCACAAGCACCTCGATCATTTTTCTGACCTTCGGATGATCAGGAGCAACATCAAGAATAAAAATGATTGCGTTAGGTGTCAGTTTTTCAATTACGGCATCATCGGTAATATTGTAGATCCCTTCAAAGATGCTGGCGACCTGGGGATGGTCCATCTTTTCCTGGAGAAGCAGCAGGGCAATATTAGGATCACGGTCAAACATTGCCTTGATGATGGCCCTGGAATAGACGTTTTCCGGATCGGCGGTAATAAAATCATAGGCATTTGTCAGATTTTTTACCGCCAGTGCCGTAGTCAATTCATCGGCGAGGGGATGATCCGGAATAATTTTCAGCATGTAGGCTATAACATCGGATTTCAGTTCCTTGATATAATCCTTCTCTACCTTGCGCATCCCCCGTATAATCGCGTCCCTGCCGGAATGACCGGGCATGCGTTCCAGGACCTTGACGGCACTGGAATAGCTGAGTCCCTTCAGACTCTGGGGTGTTGTGGAATACATCTGACCAATCAGAATTTCCGCCTGGGGACTGTCCGGATACTGCTCGATAAACTCAAAGGCACGATCAAAATCCCAGCCGGTTATCGGTCCGGTATGGTTGACTACAGCTTCAAACTCCTCCATCATCCGCTGCGTCTCTTCACTGCTCAACTCCTGCGCTTCCTCCGGTTCTGCAACTTTTTTCCCGGCAATCTTCTCACGAATTTTCCGAAAAAGTCCACCGCTGTCCTTTGATTTATCATTTTTCATATGGTTCATTCAGTCGTAATGCAGGCAACCCCTGCGACAACTCCTCATGTAAAAAGGCCCGAAACATTTTCCGGGACCGAGTCAATATCTATCCACCGTGCCTGATCATACGGTTTTCCTCTGCCTGTACCTCCGGAAAACCATTCATCATTTCGTTTTCAAACATCATTTCTGTTATATTACAATAATAAAAGACGACTTGCAAATCGCCACCCATGAGGTAAATTCTGTTATTATGATTACGTCGAAAATTTTTCTTCACCTTCTCAGATCTTCTTCCATCAGGAAAAAACGGCCCGATGGTTCACAATATGTTTCCCTCAGTGTGGAAAACGTATCACATCTGGCAGAAAAAACAGATCAATCGCTGAAAGATATTGAACTCGCAGCCCTGGAAAACGACATTGTTCCGGAAAGGTATAGCCGCAACCAGACCTCCCTCTCAAACCAGGGCCAGAAAAGACTGCTCCAGTCCCATGTTGCAATCATCGGACTTGGAGGACTGGGGGGGACGGTTACGGAAATTCTGGCCCGTATCGGAACAGGCAGGATGACTCTTATTGACGGCGATGTCTTTGATGACAGTAACCTCAACAGACAACTGCTCTCAACTGTTTCCCTCCTTGGCACTTCCAAAGCCCTGACCGCTGCCCGGAAGGTCAAAGAAATTAACCCTGCAGTAGAAACAGTTTCCCATGACACCTTTCTGACTGCAGAAAACGGCAGGAAGCTGCTGCAGAACGTGGATCTGGCCATAGACTGCCTGGACACTGTTTCCGACCGGTTTACTCTTGAAAATATCTGCAGAGAGTTGGACATTCCCATGGTTTCAGCCGCCATCGGGGGAAGCTGCGGTCAGGCCACCCTGATTTTGCCGGGAGATCCCGGATTGAGACTGATCTACGGGACCCCGGAACCGGCAAAGCCGGACTCCACTGTCCGGCCTCAGCAAGGTGATGAAAAGAAAAAACGAGGTGCAGAGGCAACACTCGGCACCCTGCCCTTTGCTGCTGTCTACATGGCCGCGGTGGAATGTGCGGAGGCTGTAACCCTGCTCCTTGGCAGACCGCCCGAACTGCACAAAAAACTTTTTCTTGCCGATACCAGAGAACATACGTCAGAACTTATTGACTTTACCTGAAAACGTGGTACCTGTGAGCGGTTACAAAAACTAAGTCAAAATAAGCTTCACCAGGAGTAATAATGAAAGTTGGAATTATCGGCCTGCCACAGACTGGAAAAAAAACCCTTTTCCAGATTCTCACCGGAAATGAACTGAGAGAACAGTCCGGGGAACCAAAAGCCATTCCCGGAACCGCGGATATACTCGACCCGCGCTTTGACAAACTCGTCTCAATGTACACCCCAAAGAAAGAAGCAAGGGCCCGAATTGATCTGGTTCTCCTGCCGAAAATTGAACAGGAAACAATCAGCAGAGGAACAATCTTCAATGATATAAACGATGTTGATGCAATATGCCATGTTGTGCGGGCCTTTGAAGATGATGGAATTTACCACGTTGAGGGGAGTGTTGATCCCCTGCGGGATGCGGAAGCCATCAATGGTGAGTTGCTGATGCATGACCAGATCTTTGTCGAAAAACGCATCGAAAGATTGAAAACATCCCTGAAAAAAATCAAGGACAGGGAACAGGAGAAAGAGCTCACCCTGATGGAACGCCTTCTCACCCACCTGGAGGAAGAAAAACCCCTGCGCCTTATCGAATTTAATGAAGATGAAGAGCTGCTCACCAGAAGCTATCCGTTTATCACCAGAAAGGAACTGATTCTCGTATTCAACGTTGATGAAGACAGTATTAACGACAACAAACTTCTGGAAGCAATACAGGCTGTCTGTGAAAAAGATAAAATAAAAGCCATGACGGTCTCTGCCCAGGTGGAATCAGAAATAGCACTCCTTGACTCGGAGGAAGAAAAAGCTGAATTTCTGGCGGACATGGGTATAGAAGAACCCGCCCTCGAAATACTGACTCGACTCTGCCTGGAAGCCCTGGGCCTGATCTCTTTTTTTACAGTCGGCAAGGATGAGGTGCGGCAATGGCTGGTTCGTCGTGGCTCCGCTGCTCCTCTAGCCGCGGGTGTGATTCATTCCGACCTGCAGAGAGGATTTATCAGGGCTGAAGTCATGAAATATGATGAGCTGCTCACCTACGGCAGTGAGGCGGAACTGAAAAAACAGGGAAAGATGTACCTTCAGGGTAAAGATTATACAGTAGTTGACGGGGATATTCTCAATATCCGTTTCAAGGTTTAACTCAATGTCGTTAACTTAAGGACAAGATGGTTAAGGAAAGTCCCATTCTGACCTTGGCTGAGGGTGTCTGCAGCCAGGACGGCTGCAGTCAAGCCCCCAGGGACGAGTTTATGGCGTCCCTCGGACGAGGTCAGAATGGGACTCATTGTTTAACAACATTGAGGTTTAACTGCCGGTTGCAGCTCCACCAGGCAACTCGCAAGAGTCCTCTTTGGAACATGGTGCAATCCCTCTTCATCCCGCCAGTATCTGACGGCTGAATCATCACTGCATTCTTCAAGAACAACGGTCTCCTTTGGTTTACCAAGGGCAATGACCAGGGATATCTTCAGGTGAGCGGGAATGATAAATAAACGACTCAGACCCGCACCGATTGAAGCAATTCTGCAACCACCGATACCGTGCTGCATCGCCCCAAGCATGATATTCTGGCTGGCAATCCCCAGGTCAAACTGTGCTTCCGCCTCCGATCCAGTCAACCTCTCCCTGTTGAGCAGACAGATGATATAGGCAGACGGCCGCTCTCCAGCCACCGGCCCCTTCCAGTCCGCCAGATAACCTGCCCATCCGAGATATGGAAATATTTTCTCACAGGTTTCCATATCATTGACAACCATATACTGCCAGGGTTGACAATTTCTGGCGGAACCGCCCAGTCGTGCCAGATTGATCAAACCATGCAGGAATTCACCTTCGATTTTATGGTTCTGGTAAAATCTTCGATATGTCCTTGTCGCTTCTACGAGTTTTTCCATGGAATCCTCAACTGAAGTCAAATCAGATTCATTTCAATACCAGATGGTATGTAACTGGTAACAAAGGCAGAAACACAAAAGGCCCGAAGACAGTTTACCATCTCCAGGCCTTTTCGATATACTTTTCTGTCTGCCTCAAAGCATAACAGCAGGGATAATCCCTCTTGTATGGATTATCAGCACTTTATCGCCTTCTTTCCTTCGTCCGTAATACCATATTTGCAGCGAACCGGGCTGTCCACCAGACCTTTCTTTTTCAAAGCGGTGATCTTACTGGTAACAACCTTTTTTTCAAGCCCCGTGGCCGCGACGATATCCTTGTTCCCACAGGGACCATCACATTTTGCCAGGGCCTCAAGAACCTGCTTGTGCTCACTGCTCAATTCCTTTGATTTTGCAGAACATCCACATCCACTCATTATTCTTTCTCCTCTTCTTCCTTTTTTTTCTGACAGGCCGGGCAGATACCTACAATCTCCAGCCTGTAACCTGAAACACGGTAACCTTTCACTGCCTTGATTTCTCTGGCATGCAGCCCCTGACGATCAATATCCAGGTTATCAACCCGGTGGCAGACCGCACAATAAATATGGTCATGCTCAGAGACATCATAATCAAATCGCTTCTGCCGGCCACTGATTTCCAGCTTCCCGATTAATCCCGCCTCCGAGAGAATTTCCAGGTTGCGATAAACGGTTGCCAGGCTGATCCTCGGCATATCCTTTTTCACCCTGCCATACAACTCATCGGCGGTCAGGTGCTGTCTGCTTTTTTTCAGCTCACTGAGAATAATCTCCCGCTGATTTGTCATTCGAAGTTGCATAGGGCTCCTGTTGTTAGTAACTATTATCATATGTAATTTATTATCGTTTCTGTGTCAAGCCTGTTTTTCTGATGTGCACTGCAAAAAATATTCTTTTCGCCAGAGAAGAGGTGTGGTAACCATATTCCGATCCACTCCGTATTTACTCACCGGGCAGCAACTCTATTTTCATTATTTTAATTCCATGGACCGTTTTAAAAGAACCAGACAGCTATTAGGCGATAAAAAATTCGAACTGCTTCAATCAAGAAAGGTTACCATAGTCGGTCTTGGAGCCGTTGGCGGATATGCTCTGGAAGGGCTGGTGCGTGCTGGAATAAGTGATCTGCGTCTAGTTGATTTTGACACGGTGCAACCCAGTAATATCAACAGACAGCTTCTCGCCCTGGAACATACCCTGGGAAAGCCGAAGGTCGAGATAGCCGGTGCGAGAGGGTTGTCAATCAATCCCCGTTGCCGGATAGAACCCCTGCAGCTTTTTGCAGGGGAAGAAACTCTCGAAAAAATTCTTTCCCCACCCCCGGATCTGTTAATAGATGCCATCGATTCTCTCAATCCCAAAACCCAGCTTCTGACAGCATCTTTTCACCAGGCCATTCCGACAATCAGTTCAATGGGAGCAGCCCTTCGCACTGACCCTCTGCTTGTCAGGACAGGGGATCTATTTGATACAACCGGCTGCCCTCTTGCAAAACACTTACGCAAACGACTGAGAAAAAGAAATGTCACCCGGGGCATACAGTGTGTGTATTCAACAGAAAAAATCAACTTTGATTATAAAAAAGCGCGGGAAAACACAGAAGAGAATATTATCGGTGAAACTCCTTTTGCAGACAGAGGAAGAAAACGCAACAGTCTCGGGAGCCTACCAACAATCACCGGGATTTTTGGTCTCATCATCGCCAACATGGCTATCCTGCAACTGAGCACCGAAGAGGAACACAATTGAAAAGGATTTTTATTGCTGTCGATCTGCCGGAAAATATCAGAAAAGGACTAACCGGACTTGGCAGTTCACTGCCCCGGGCACGGACTGTCCCCCCTGACCAGCTCCATCTTACCGTGAAGTTCATTGGCGAAGTTGAAGGGGGAATATTACTGGATATACAGGAATGTCTCCAGGAAACAGCCCTGAAGCAGACAGGCTTTGCCATCCGCCTCAAGGGGGTGGGCGTTTTTCCGCCCCGCTCCACTCCCCGTGTTCTCTGGGCAGGAGTAAAACCGAAAGAGCCATTGACTCTTCTTCGTAACCGAATGGAACGCACTCTCAAAAAAATCGGTGTTCCGGAAGAAAACCGAAAATATTCACCCCACATCACCCTGGCCAGGTTGAAAAACTGCCCGATTCAGCGGTTGCAGCAGTTTCTTGCGGCCAACAGTTTTCTGGAAAGCCCTGAGTTTTCGGTAAACGGATTCAGTCTCTATTCCAGCAGACTTACACCAAAGGGAGCCATTCATACCCTGCTGCAACGATATGATTTCAAGTAATTGCTCACAGGCACCCCAGCTTTTCACGGTCTCTTTTGTCCGCATAGATAGGCTATAGCGAACAAAAGAGCCTGCAAAAATCTGCGGCACCTGTGAGCAATTACAGTTCAGAGGTAATAGGATCACAGAGTTGCTACCCCTGTGACCAATTACGATTTCAGGCCATCTTTCAAAAACCGTCAGCGAGTTCAACTCCCTGGGCAATCGCCCTTTTAGCATCAAGCTCCCCGGCTTTAAGGGCTCCTCCGATGAGATGATACGTAATACCAACCCTGTCCAGTTCCTCCGCAAGGGACAACTCAGACAGCTGTCCGGCACAGACAACCACATCGTCCACCTTCAGAACCTTCTTTTTCCCATCCTGACGGATATGAAATCCATCATCATCAATAAACAGATACTCTACTCCGTTCAACATTTTTACACCGGACTTTTTAAGCACTGTTCGGTGTATCCAGCCCGTAGTCTTGCCGAGCCCCGCACCGGGCTTGGTCTTCTTTCTCTGTAATAGAAAAATTTCTCTGTCAGCAGGGATAAATCCAGGTTTCTTCAGACCTCCCCCAACCCTGTATTCTCTGTCTACTCCCCAAAGGGCCATAAAAGATTCCACTGATTGTCCTGAATTTTCCCTGTGAAGAAGAAATTCCGCAATATCAAAGCCGATTCCACCGGCACCGATAATAGCCACACGCTCTCCGATTCTCTTTTCTCCCAGGAGAACTTCACTGTAAAGTGAAATTTTTATTTTTCCCTCACCCTTCAGCTTAATTTCCCTTGGAACAACACCTGTACCAAGAACAATTTCATCAAACCCCCGCAGATCTGACGGTACAGCCCTGCGGTTCAACCGCACATCCACCTGATTGAGATCAAGCTGGTGCTCGAAATAGCGCAGGGTTTCTGCAAATTCATCCTTTCCTGGAATCCTCCGGGCAAGGCGAAACTGCCCACCGATTTCAGGATTTGCCTCAAAAAGTGTCACCCTGTGCCCCCTTGCGGCAGCTACTGTCGCGCACGCGAGACCGGCCGGACCTCCTCCTACCACGGCTACACGTTTTGGAGATGAACTTTTGACAAAGGGACGAACCGTCTCATGGCATGCCCTGGGATTGACCAGACATGTGGCAGTTCTGCGGGTAAAAATATGGTCAAGACAGGCCTGGTTACAGCCAATACAAGTGTTGATCTCTTTTTCTCTCCCGCCTTCCGCCTTGCTGACCCACTCGGGATCTGCGAGAAACGGCCTGGCCATACTGACCATATCCGCACATCCACTCTCGAGAATCTGTTCCGCCACCACAGGCATATTGATCCGATTAGTGGTTACCAGGGGCAGAGATACCTCACCCATGAGTTTTTTTGTCACCCAGGTGAACGCACCTCTCGGTACCATGGTGGCTATTGTCGGCACTCTTGCCTCATGCCAGCCGATACCTGTATTGATGATTGTGGCTCCTGCCTCTTCCACTGCTCCGGCCAGGTGGAGAATCTCCTGCCAGGTTGACCCGTCTTTTACCAGGTCAAGCATGGAAAGACGGTAAATAATGATAAAATTCCTGCCGACCGCCTCTCTGATTCCTTTTATGATAGCCAGGGGAAAACGAATCCTTTTCTCAAATGAACCTCCCCATTCATCGTCACGTCGATTTGTTTTTGCCGCAATAAACTGATTGATCAGGTAACCCTCCGACCCCATGATCTCAACTCCGTCATACCCTGCTTTGCTGGCAAGCACAGCACATTTGATGAAATCGTCGATGGTTGACCTCACTCCCCGGCTGCTCAATGCTCTCGGTTTAAACCGGTTTATCGGTGCCCTGATGGAGGTGGGAGCAACACAGAGGGGATGGTAACCGTACCTGCCGGAGTGGAGGATCTGCATGCAGATCTTCCCTCCGCTGCCATGGACAGCTTCCGTCACAAGGCGGTGTCGGTTTACCTGGGATTCTTTCGAAAGACGAATTGAAAACGGTGCTATCCATCCTGCCCGACTGGGAGCAACACCTCCGGTCACAATCAGACCGACACCGCCCGCAGCCCGTGCCCTGAAATAAGCTGCCATCCGTTCAAAACCATTTTTCCCTTCCTCCAGCCCTGTATGCATGGAACCCATCAAAATTCTATTCTTCAAGGTTGTAAAACCAAGATCCAACGGTTTAAACAGATATCGATATGTACTCATTGTATTCTCTTCTCCTTCAGACTATTCTGGTAAGACTTCCGGCCAGAACGGATGGTGTAACAGCTGCCATTTTGTAACTGGTCACAGGGGTAGCAACTCTATGATTTTATAACCTCTGAAGTGTAATTGCTCACAGGTACCGCAGATTTTTGCAGGCTCTTCTTCGCTATAGCCTACCTATGCGGACAAAAGAGACCGTGAAAATCCGGGGTGAGTAATTACGCCATTTTTGCAAGATCCGGAATAGTGCGTCTTCATACGGACAGTTTGCGGTTTCAAAAAAGATAACTTATATTACTCTTAACGTAAACGATAACTTCATATCGGGAGGACAGAATCACAATGCACTACCAGGGAAATATTTTCAGACCGCCCAGCGAGGCCTACAGTATACTGTTACAGGTTACAACAGGCTGCTCCCATAATAAATGCACCTTCTGCCGAATGTATAAGGAAAATCGGTTTTCCATTAAAAGCGACGACATCATCATGTCTGATATTGATTTTGCCGCACAGCACTGTCGCCATCAGGAAAGGCTGTTTCTCTGTGACGGAGACGCTCTTATTCTGCCCCAGAAAAGACTTGTTAAAATTCTTTCCGCCATCAGAGAAAAACTCCCCTGGGTGACCAGGGTCGGAGTTTATGCAAACACCAAATCCATTCGCAGAAAAAGTGAAAAAGATCTTGAAGAACTGCGCGACCTGGGGCTCGCTATTGCCTATATGGGACTTGAGTCGGGAGATGATATCACCCTGCAGGCAATAAACAAAGGTTCAGATTCTGCTGGAATGATTGAAATGGGTAAGAAGATCCGCGCCAGCGACATTAAACTCTCCATCACCGTTCTTCTTGGAATTGCCGGAAAAGACCGATCCCATATCCATGCGAAAGAAACCGGCCGTGTCCTGACGGCAATTGATCCCGAATACGTGGGAGCACTCAGTTTAATGCTTACCCCGGAAACACCATTGTACAAAGACTGGCAAAAGGGTGATTTCTATCTCTTGAATGCCACTGAAATGCTGGAAGAACTTTTTATTATGATTGACAACACCGAACTTTCAAACGGCTATTTTCACGCCAATCACGCTTCTAACTATCTGCCGATCAAAGCAAAACTGCCGGGAGATAAAGCTGCGACTCTGGAGTTGATCAGCAGGGCTCTCCAGGGAAAAATCAACCTGAAACCTGAAGCGATGCGGGGTCTCTAATCTCTTCAGTCTGAAGCCGTGACACCTCCATGATATGAACAATCACCTACTCAGACTCAAAAAAAGCAGCTCTTTTCTCTGTTTAAGAGTAAAGAGCTGCAATTCTGGGCTCCTTGCTTATCTCCAGGCAGACACACCCAAAAACAAAACTGCTCACTGGTGCCCCGGTGAATTTACCTTAAAATTTATAATTGAACCCGGCGGTAATCAAAATAGCTGATGCATTGGTGAACTCACCGTAAACCCGGTCAGTCGGCGCTACTTTGACTGTTCTGGTTTTCTTATAGTCATAGAGGAAACCAAGACCCACTTCCATATTTTCATTGATCTTATATTGGGCTCCAAGGGAATAAAGAAAAGCATCGGAATCGGGCAGCTCAAATGAAACTGTTTCATCAGGTACAGGGTTATTATCAAAGGCAAAGCCACCCATCAGGGTCAGGGCATCGTTGAGTTGATATGTCAGACCGATGCGGAAGGCATCCGAATCGTCCCAATCTTTTTTGACCGGTGCCTCGAAGGGATTGCCGGGAACTGCTGGAGAAAAATTAAAGTCAAGATTATCGTACTCTGACCAGAATGTCCGGTCCCACCCCAGTTCCACATTCAGATTTTCCAGGACATCATAGGCAACCGCCAGGGTGAATACCGCAGGCGCGGGAACTGAGACATCGGTATCAAGAGTCAACCTGGTTCCCATGAGGTTCAACCTTGCATTGTCTTCAAAATCCAGATCCACATGGGAGCGGTAGGTTGCTGAAATATTCAGTGGCTCTATCGGTTTGGCAGCAACAGCAACATTCCAGCCCCACTCCACAGTGCTGTCATCCATATCTCTGGACAGTGGGACTCCAAGACCCGAGGCATCACTTTTAACAGTAGCGTCCGCATAGAGCATCCGGGGACCGGCTGCTACTGAAAACATATCACCGATCTTATAGGAAACCGTTGGATTAACCTCGATTACCGTCAGGGAAAATTCCTCGGCTACTGCTTTTGCATAAGGATCTTTCCATTGCTTTGAAAGACCGTAAGGGGCAACCACTGCCAACCCGAAACGAAAACCGCCAAATAATGGAGAAACAGCAAAACCGGTAGGCACAAAGAAATTTTCGGACTCGGAACTGGAGTTGAATGCGGGATTGCGCGCATCCTCATAATCTATCTCCGAGAGGTAAATATAGGTGGCATCAACTTCCATATACCAGGTATTCTCCATCCAGGACATATTGGCCGGATTGTAGTAAGAAGCGTCAGCCCGTGAAGCAGACGCAACATTTGCACCTGCCTTTGCTGTTGAATCAACGGACTGTTCAGGTATTCTCCAGCCGGATGCCAATGCCGAACCTGCGGCAAAAATAGAGGCCAACGCTAACACAGATATCCTTTTCTTCATGCTCATCTCCCTCTCTATCTATTTCATTTTCAAATCTGCCATATCCCGACAGACGCTTCACAGTGATCCTATCCAATCATAACTACTCGCAGAGACAACAACTTCATACCTAAATCCTGCACTTCAGAAAATGAAAAAATGTAAATATAACTTGATTTCAATACATTATGATATATCAAGCAAATTTGGCTATTCACTTCTCAGGTGAATGTAAATTTTTTCATTTTCTTTGCC
>NZ_JBPLBA010000095.1:0-7332 GCF_054039375.1 Desulfomarina sp.
CATATTCGTAACAGAGGCAAGGTCGTGTATCTCCAAAACCAGGTTGTCGAGCCAAGTTATTAACAACAATAGTACGTATATTTTGTAAAGATTGAAATAGTAGTTTAGACTTACTATAAGGCACCCCCAGCTTTTCACGGTCTCTTTTGTCCGCATAGGTGGGCTATAGCAAACAAAAGAGCCAGCAAAAATCTGCGGCACCTGTGATCAATTACGTTTTTCCGTGTTCCTGCACCATTTTTTCCAGTCAATTTGTGCAAAACTTCTGTGGAGCATGTGGTCGTCGTCTTCTACCTGTACAACAAGGTTTTTAAATGTTTTTTCGGCCATGGGGATTACCAGGTCCGGAGGCGTCACCGTATCATTTCTACCGATGATCAGGGTAACAGGAGTGTCGAGTTTTTTTTCGGGTGGTGAATAGGATTCGTAGTTCAGGGCGGGCGCCAGAAGAATCAGTTGTTTTATCCGTTCGGGTGCCGTGACAGCAAAACAGGTTGCCATCAGGCCGCCATAGCTGGATCCGATCAGGGTCAGGCCGGTTTTTCCCCGACAGATTTCCGTTAAAGCTTCAAGTCTTTCCTTCAGGCTGCCGTAAAAGTCGGGACACTGCACCCGGGGATAATAAGTCGTGAAATAAGTGCCCTTGGTTCCTTGACCGGAGGAGTCAAGTCCGTGGAGAAAATAGATTTGGCCCATGAGATCTTTCTTTTTGCAGACAGGAATTTATGGAATTGGAACCATTGTACAGGAAAACCGCAGGAAAAAGGAGTTTTTTGGTAATTGCTTCCAGGTTATGGAATCAAAGAATTGCTACCCCATGCGGAGTTACGTTTTTTGTGCGCAAAGGCAGATGGCGGCCCGGGGCCGCCATCTGTTTTTTTGAGGAGTAGTTTAATTGGTGGAATCCAGACTCTTACTGGATTGCTATTTTCTTGACGGCATCTTTTTCTTCAGGTTTGGGGATTTCGAGCCTGAGAATGCCATCCTTGAATGTTGCCTTGACATCGTCAACGTTCACTTCAAAGGGCAGGCTGAAAGTCCTTTCGAACTTGCCATAAACCCGCTCCATTCTGTACCATTTTTCTTCTTTTATTTCCTCTTCACTTTTACGTTCACCGCCAATGGTTATGAATTTACCTTTGGCGTCAACGAAGATGTCTTCTTTTTTCACACCGGGGATTTCAGCGGTGATGACCACATTGTTGTCCTTTTCAAAGATGTCAACCCTGAGCTGCCGGGTTTCATTGACACTTTTGGGAACCATTGTGCTGATCATCGGGGTGAAAAAGTCATCGAGAAGGCTGTCGAACAGACCAGCAGGATCATTTGCTCTTCTGAACAGGGTCGGTTGTGATTGAAATTTTACCAGTGACATAATTATCTCCTTTCTCTTTGTTGAACTATTTTAATTTTTTCCAGTGCATCTCTGTACCCAAGATGGTAATAATTAATCTGGTTATGTCAATAAGTGTACATTACTTTTTTTAAAAAAATATAAAAGTAATGTACGGTATAGATACCGGGGAAGTGATGAGATGAAAAAGCATGGAAATTCATTGGCCAAGATCGAATTTTTGCAACGGTCCAGCGCGAATCTCAGGGGGAAACAATCGGTTCGTGCGACATTTAAGTTGACTGAAAGGTCGATTACGGTACTTTCTGTACTGGCGGGACAGTTGGGTATTAAGCAGAAATCACTGTTCGATTCAGTGATGGATGATGATGAAGGTTTGAAAATGATTGCCCGACGGTTTGAAAATTTCAGTGAAAGCACCAGACGTGTGGCCAAAACCTATGTGATATCAAGGAAAACCCTGGACAACCTGGAACAGGTCGCAAGCAGGTACAATACCCCCAGAGATGCCCTGGTTGAATTTTCAATTGAGCGTCTTCTGCCGCTGCTGGAGGAGGAACGGAAAAGACATGAAAAGAGAAAAATATTTCTGGACGAGCTGAAACAGTATGCCGAAGCAGGCGCAGGTATGCTTGAACGTGCGGAAAAGGAACTGGGAGCAGATGATCCGGTGTTCCATGAGATGCTGAAGATGTTGAGACACGTCGGCGGCTGCTGTGAAACGGTTGAACACCATGTGAAAAAGGGGAGCCGAATAGAAAATTTTTAACGTAATTACTCACAGGTACCCCAGCTTTTCACGGTCTCTTTTGTCCGCATAGGTGGGCTATAACGAACAAAAGAGTCTGCAAAAATCTGCGGCACCTGTGAGTAGTTACTTTTTAACAATGTTGTCTGCGCTGATTTTTTCTGGACCATTGCTTTTTATTTGACAAATTCTAGCAGTCTAAGTTTATTTGGCAGTAACCTGAAAACCCGGATATCTTTTATTCCAGGAGACTCAATGAATAATTCCTCGTTGTTGTTTGCTTTTGTCGTCCTGTTTATTGCCGGTTGTGCTGCAAAAACAGTTCCACCTCCACCAGTTGCCATTGAAATACCGGAGAAAAGAATAGACTATACCGAAGAGGTAAAGCCGATCCTGGTGAAAAGATGTGTTGTCTGCCACAGTTGTTATAATTCTCCCTGCCAGCTCAAGCTCAGCTCCTATGAAGGACTCGATCGCGGCGCCACCAAAAAGGCGGTTTACAATTCTTACCGTCTTAAAACCATGGATCCGACCCGGCTCTTTATTGACGCGGAAAACACTGCCGGATGGCGGAAAAAAGGGTTTCACAGTGTCCGGGAAAGCAGTGCGCCGGACGGATACAATAATTCTTTTATGATTCAGCTTCTGGCCCACAAGATGAAAAACCCTGTCTCCGTCGGAGAGTATCGTTCGGAGGCGAAAGACCTGACCTGCGCGGAAACAGGTGAAGAGCTGGGAGTATATCTTGAAAAACACCCTAACGGTGGTATGCCTTTCGGGTTCCCTCCATTAAAAAAGAAGGAATTTCAGACTGTTGCCGGCTGGCTGGCCCAGGGAGGTCATGGCCCTTCCAGGGAAGAGCGGGCGCGTCTGGAAAAGGTTTCACCCGCCGATGGTGAAATGATTGCCCGGTGGGAGGATTTTCTTAACAGAGATGACGCAAAATATGCGATGACCGCCCGCTATCTTTATGAACATCTGTTCCTGGCCCATCTCACTTTTCAGACCGGTTCAAATGATTTTTTTGAACTGGTCCGTTCCCGTACCCCGCCGGGGGAGCCGGTCAGGATCATTCCCACCGTGCGTCCTTATGATGATCCTGGGGGGAAATTTTTTTATCGGTTCAGGAAGATTCATTCAACTATTGTTCATAAAACCCATATGGTGTTTGAATTTGGCCAGGATCAGAAAGAGCGGATCACCGAGTTGTTTATTGAGCCGGAATGGCTCCTGCCGCCCCATCGCGAAAAATATGATCAGAAAACAAGCGCCAACCCCTTTATTGTCTTTGAACAGATTCCGCCGGCAAGTCGTTATCAGTTTCTGCTTGATAACGTGCAGTATATCATCATGACTTTCATCAGAGGGCCGGTCTGCAAGGGACAGATAGCATTGAATGTGATTCATGACGTATTCTGGGTCTTTTTCATGAATCCGGAATATGACCTGAGTGTCAGATTTCCAGGATTTTTAAAAGACAATGAGCAATACCTGGATATGCCGGCAGGCGCAACCTCCGGTGCGGCCCTGGCCAAAGGTCTGATCACCAGGGAGTTCAGGAAGAATTCTGCAACTTTTGCACGGATCAAGCAGAACTATTATTCGATGCAGTATCGTTACAGGGGGCTGGGGCCTGAGGCCATCTGGCCTGGGAACAGGGAATCGGACAGCCCGGCGCTGACCGTTTTTCGTCATTTTGACAGTGCCTCCGTGTTGCGGGGGGTGAGGGGTGCATTGCCGAAAACCATGTGGGTTATTGATTTTCCTCTCCTGGAGAGGATCTATTATTCCCTGGTGGCCGGGTTTGATGTGTATGGCACCGCTCTGCATCAGCTTGCAACGAGAATCTATATGGATGAACTTCGTCAGGAAGGGGAAGTGAATTTTCTTAATTTCCTGCCGGAAGAGGTCCGCGGGCCTGTTCTCAGTGACTGGTATGGTGGAATGAGTCTGGGTAATCTGGACTATATTCCCTCGAAACTGCCTGCGGGTTTTCATTTCAGTACCGCAGACCCGAAAAGGGAGTTTACCGAGTACCTTGTGGATCATTATTTCAATCCTGATCTTCGTATCAGCTTTGATAAAAATTACCTGCGGGACGGTGAACAATACCCGAAACTCCCGACCGCGTATGTGACGATTGATGATTATATTCGCGGGTTTAAGGCTGTTTCGGCACCGGGTGTTTCCTTTTTTCGGAAAGTTGCCGATCACAATGCCAACCTTGCCTATGTACGCATACGGGTACCGGAGCAGGAGGACGTCGTTATCTCAGCGATAATAAACAGATGGCATGACGATGTATCCACACTTTTTGAAGAGGAGGATCAGCTGTGTTCTGAAAAGGACAGCGCAACATTCATTGAGGGATTCGTTGGATCATATCCTAATTATTTCTTCGATGTGAATCTGGCGGATCTTCCTGAATTTCTGCGAGTTCTTGATGAATATGACAGTGGCAGGCAGTCAAAGATCGAGCTGGAAAAATTTGGTGTAAACCGGGCGGATGAAAACTTCTGGGAGACATATGACTGGTTTCAGCGGAAGTTTAACGAATCTGATCCGGTTCATTCCGGGTTGTTTGATCTGAATCGTTACTATTATCTGGCCATGTAAGATTGACAGAAGGTAATGACTATCGGGGTCTCCGGCTTTTCACGGTTTCTTTTGTCAGCATGGATAGTTGATTGTAAACAAAAGAGCCTGTAAAAAATCTGTGGCAGGTGAGCAATTGCAGTTCAGAGGTCAATGCCGTTAACTTAAGGACAAGATGGTTCATGAAAGTCCCATTCTGACCTTGGCCGAGGTCGGAATGGGACCCATCGCTTAAGTTAACGACATTGATTCAGAGGTAATAAAATCATATAGTTGGTGCCCCTGTGATTAGTTATGGAAATACAGTACTTCTTGTTGAGGATGAATCCATCAACCAGAAACTGGCTGCAGCCGTGCTGAAAAAAATTGGTTTTCAGGTGGATCTTGCTGATAATGGTATGGAGGCTGTGAATATGGCGCGTGGACAACACTATTGCCTGGTGCTGATGGATATTCAGCTTCCTGAAATGAGCGGGTACGAGGCTGCCCGTCAGATTCGGTCCATGGAGGAACTGGAAGGGGGCAGGAGGCTACCGATCATCGCCATGACGGCTGATGACAGCAGGGAAATAAGAAGAAAATGCATGGCGGCAGGTATGGATGATTTTATAACCAAGCCGATTAAACCCGATCTCCTGATGACCCAGCTTGCTCCCTGGCGTGGTATAATTCAGAACAGACAGGAACAATCGGACAGAACCCCGGAAAGGGCAGACAGCCAAGAGAGCGGTGGAGATTTACCCGCTGCAGTATGGGACAGGAAGCAGACTCTTGCCTTTGTCGATGGTGACCTGGAGCTGTTTTACGGACTGGCAAAGATGTTCATTGAAAAAAATCAGCCGCTGCTCGAAACTATCAGTCGTGCCATTGAGGAGAATGATGGCCCGGCGCTGCGAGAGGCCGCCCACAGTTACAAGGGAGCGGTTTCCCATTTTTCGGCGGAAAAGATGCGCAGCATTGCTTATGAACTTGAAATTTACGGTCGCGGGCAAAACATGGGGGCTGCGCCCCCATGTTTTGCCGAGCTGCGGGAAATGGCTGAAAAACTTGTCTCTGACCTGAGAAAAGAGTTGGCTGATTAATCGTACCTAAATCCTGCAATTCACAGGGATCCCAGCTTTTCATGGTCTTTTTTTGCCCGCATTGGGCTACAGCAAAGAAGAGCCCGCAGAATTTCTCCTGTTCCTTGATATGGAAGAAACAATCCCGTTTCTTGACAGACACCGGTTTATCCGCTTATTTTGAAAAGCTGCCGTTTTGCAAAAAAGCCAGAGTTGCCGCGATAACTTCATCCGCGTCCATGATAAAAGGGTGGGATCTATGGACAACGAGAAAATCGCGCATTCCTTCAACTTTTGCCCGTTCCACCGAAACCTTACCGTCGTTTTTCCCTTTGAAGTATGAAGAGAGCCAGAAATCAAAAAACGCGTGGGTGTCACCTGTAATGATACCCACCGGATAATCGACAGGGCCAAGCCTGTTGGGGAGAGAATCCGGGGCTGTACCAAGCTGCCGGCCGGCCGGACCGTTCAGCCGGGAATAGAGCCACCATTTCTTCAGTGCGTCGGTAACTTCACTGCCCTGGTTGGGCGGACTGAGCATTACAACATGCCCGAGTTTTTCCGGTTTTTTCCCAGCCAGTCTACTGCGCACAACAATTCCGCCCAGTGAATGGGTAACAAAATGGACTCTTTTTCGGCCAAGTACTTTGCATTTTTCTATTGCCGGAGGGAGGTATCTGTCGGCGAGGACCTCTATTTTTTCGTCAGTGGAAGGGTAATTGAGGTTAACTGTATGGTAGCCTGCAGATGTCAGGGCATACTGCATTTTCTCCAGGGAGCTTGAACTTCTTGCCATACCATGAACCAACACTACACATTCGCCATTGTCTTTTGCGGGCTCCGGTCTGGTAATGGTGAGTGGTTGTTGCCTGCATGCAGGGAGAAGGAGGAAGGTGAGCAGGTAAAGCAGGGTGAGTCGATTCATGCGGGAGAAAGTATTTTTCAGTCGCTGGGGGGTGGAATGGCAATAACCCGGTTTCTGCCATGTTTTTTAGCCAGGTAAAGGCAGTTGTCCGCCTCCTTGATCAGTTCGTCTTCATTGACAAAACCTGGAGACCAGGTGGCAATACCGATACTGATGGTCACATGGCCTCTGTGTTTTCCGGTGAATCTGAATTCATACTTTTCGACGGCCAGACGGAGCCTGTGGGCAAGCTGAAAGGACTCCAGCCTGTTGCTTCTGGCACATACAATGAGGAATTCTTCTCCACCCCACCTGCTTACCATATCGTAGCTTCTTGCCTTTTCTTCGAGGATGGATGCAACTTTTTTCAGAACCATGTCGCCGCAGTCGTGGCCATAGGTATCGTTGATTTTCTTAAAATGATCAATATCGGCCATGATACAGGAGAGAGATTCCTCATATCTGTCCATTTCGGCAATCAGGTTTTTCAGCCGGATCAAGGCGTTTCTGCGGTTGGGCAGTCCAGTCAGAAAATCCGTCATGGCCATATTCTGCAGCTTACGGTTTGCCGCCGCAAGTTCTTTGGCATACTGTTCAATGATATCACGATCCCTGCGTATTGTCTGCTGGTACCGTATCAGTCTCTCTCCGCTGCTTATCCTGGCCTGCA
>NZ_JBPLBA010000096.1:0-3664 GCF_054039375.1 Desulfomarina sp.
ATCAGTTACGATACAATGACTATTCAAAAAATATACAAATACCCTGAACCGGTTCTGCGGAAAAAAACAGAGAAAATCACCGTCTTTGACAGAGAACTGGCAAACCTTGCCGACGACATGGCTGAAACAATGTATGATGCCCCCGGCATCGGTTTGGCTGCACCCCAGATCGGCCAATCTGTAAAACTCATTGTTGTTGATATTTCAAAGGATTGCGAAGAAGATCAGGAATTCATGGTTATGGCCAATCCGGAGATAACAGAACGGGAGGGTGAGCAACTGGACGAAGAAGGCTGCCTTTCAGTCCCTGAACTCACAGCCAAGGTCAAACGGGCCAGGAAAATCACCCTCTCCTACCAGGACCTGGAGGGTAATCCACAGGAACTGACCGCAGAAGACCGCTTTGCCGTTGTCCTCCAGCACGAAATTGACCATCTTAACGGTATTCTGTTTCTTGACCACCTCAGTTCTCTTAAACGAAATCTGTACAAGAAAAAAGTCAGAAAATGGCTGGCCAACAGATAGGAGAAACCATGTCCAGGCAACCTTTACGCATTATTTTCATGGGAACCCCCGATTTTGGCACATCAACATTGCGGGCCCTTCTTGAAGGCCCTGACGAAGTCGTAGCCGTGGTAACTCAACCGGATCGCCCGAAAGGCCGGGGCAAAAAACTGACCCCTCCACCGGTCAAACTGCTGGCAGAGGAATACAGGATCCCGGTCCTCCAACCGGCTAAAATAAGAACGGAGGAATTCAGAAACGGACTGCTCAGCTACCAGCCGGACCTCGTGGTCGTTACCGCTTATGGCCGGATACTGCCAAAACCGCTTCTTGACCTAGCGCCAATGGGCTGTATCAATGTCCATGGTTCTCTTCTGCCCCGACACCGCGGGGCGGCTCCCATCCAGTGGTCAATTCTCCGGGGAGACGGGAAAGTGGGAGTCACCATTATAAAAATGGATGAAGGAATGGATACTGGAGATATCCTGCTGAAAGCTGAGATGGAACCATCCCCGCAGGAAACGGCCGGCAGTCTTTTCAAAAAACTGGCTGAACTTGGCGGCAGGACCCTGCTCAAAGCGATTGAAGGGCTGAAAGACGGCACCATCGCACCAACTCCACAGGATCATGAAAAAGCCACTGAAGCACCCATGCTGAAGAAATCAGACGGCCTCATTGACTGGTCAAAAGAAAGCGATGAAATTGAACGATTTATACGTGGACTTGATCCCTGGCCCTGCGGCTTCACCTACCTGAAGGGAAAACGGATAAAACTGTTTGCCCCGGAAATTGTCTACCGCGACAGTGACAGCCCTCCGGGGACCCTGCTTGAAGTCAATAAAAACGGTTTGCTTGTCAATTGCGGGAAAAACACTCTTCTTATCAGGGAAATCCAGCCTGAAGGGAAAAAAAGAATGGTTGTGGAGGCATTCCTCTGCGGCAATCCCCTGGAAGCAGGAACGATTTTCTCCAGCCAGGACCCCGGTGAACAGCAGTGAGCAGGACGGCAAATGAAAAAATCTGTTACGCAGACTGCTTTTCCGGTATCAGCGGGGACATGTTCCTGGGCGCTCTGCTGCATTGTGGACTTGACCGGGAATTTCTGCTGAGTACTATCGACAGGCTTGATCTTGAAGAAATTGAATTCTCGGTGATCACCGAGCAAAAGTCCTCAATTTCATGCTGCAGGGTTTCAATACGCTCCAGGCGAAAACAGGAGCTTCGCACCCTGCCCGTCATACTCAACAGGCTTGAAAAAAGTGGGCTTGATGACACCATATGTTCAAAAGCGGCTGCTGTTTTTACAGCTATTGCCGAGGCCGAAGCACGAATCCATAATATGCCGGTGGAAAAAGTCCATTTCCATGAGATCGGTGCTGTTGATACCATAATTGATGTAGTCGGCACCCTTGCCGGACTCCACCATCTCTCTGTTTCATCTCTCTACGCCTCACCACTTCCCATGGGCCGTGGATTTATCAACTGTGCCCATGGAAAAATACCCCTGCCCGCTCCCGCTGTGACTGAATTGCTGCAGAAGATACCTGTCTACGGTGTCAATATTGACCGGGAACTTGTTACCCCGACCGGGGCTGCACTACTCAAGGTTCTGGCCGATGACTTCGGCCCCATGCCACCCATGACAATATCGACAACCGGCTATGGTGGGGGCAGCCATATTCTGCCGGGTGACCAGCCAAATCTGCTGCGACTGGTCATCGGCTATGCGGAACAGGTCAAAGAATGCCAGGAAGTACTGATCATTGAAACCAATCTGGATGACTGGAACCCCGAGACCTTTCCTTTTCTCTGCGAAAAACTGTTTGCCGGAAAAGCCCTGGATGTCAGCCTTACTCCCATTCTGATGAAAAAAGGCCGACCGGGATACTGTCTGCAGGTTATCTGTCACCCGGCAGACGGGCCGGGTCTGAAAAATACAATTCTTATGGAGACTTCTTCCATAGGTCTTCGTTTTCGAAAAGAATCAAGGCAGACCATGCCCAGGGAAACAGTGAGTGTTGCGACAGGCTGGGGACCAGTTAAAGCGAAAAAGGTTGAAGGGCCGGCTGGTCCTGTTGTCTATCCGGAATATGAAGAGTGCAGGAAAATCGCGCTTGAAAATAACGTCACCCTGCGGGAAGTCTATGACAGTGTGCGATGCGGAAAAGAAAATATTTTATAATCATGAATAAAATCATCATGGCCCTGGCCACCGGCTGCGGTGTGGGAATGATCCCCAGGGCACCGGGTACATGGGGTTCTCTGGCCGCCTTCATCCCCTGGTTTTTTATTAAAGATCTTTCACTTCCGGCCTACCTTCTGGTTCTGCTCTTCGTCTTTATTCTCGGCTTTTTTGTTTCCGGATCCGCTGAAAAAATACTGGATCGACCCGATGCCGGGTCCATAGTGATTGATGAGATCCTTGGTATGTTCATCACCCTGACACTGGTTCCGGGGGGAGTGGCCAGCTGGTTTCTCGGTTTTGCTCTTTTCAGGTTTTTCGATATCTTCAAACCCTTTCCCGTCTCCTGGTTCGACAGAAAAATCCATGGAGGCATAGGTATCATGATGGACGATGTCATGGCCGGAATCTATGCACTGGCTGTCCTGCAGCTTATCTATTACCTGGGTCCGTGACGGCTTTGTTATTATTTTTCGGGTAACAACTGGAAAAGTTATGATAAATTCATTAATCAAAATCGTCCTTGATTACCCATGAAAAGTGTCAGTCCAGGTCATTTTATAATCAGTATAATGTGATTTTTGAAATACGCCTGATAAAACAGGTCCAATCCCCAGAATCACAAATAACAGGCTGAGTTTCATAGGTAACCAGAAAATCGTTTGAAAAATTCACTCGCCTCCCTGCTGACAAATTTGCTGCAGATGCGATGCTCAATGATCCAGGCCTTAAAACAAACAGGAGTTCTAAATTGTCCCTTTTTAAAAAAGAAATAACTCCTTTGAAAAACTTCCTGCCTCTCCTGTTCTTTTTTCTTCTCTCAGCACCACCACAGCCACTTTCTGCTTCCCAGCCCACAGGCAGCTCCCTTCCTCTCTGGGAACTCAGGGTGGCGGCAACCTCAGCCCGTCTGCCCCACTACATGGGGTCCGATGAATACAGGAATTACTTCTTTCCCCTGCCCTACCTCATTTACCG
>NZ_JBPLBA010000097.1:0-37257 GCF_054039375.1 Desulfomarina sp.
ACCAGCCGCAGAATTTTACAGAAAAAATTGAACCAAATACTCTGAAAAGAGAACAATATTACATCCGGGAAATAGTTTTTACCACATCTGGGGGTTATTTATGACTGTTTCCTTACTTCTAAATAACAAAAGTTATCTTGATTACCCATGAAATTCAGCCAAATTGTGGATGTGCCTGTTTTATCAGGCTAGCCTACGGTCAAAAATCACTGGAAATCTCAATTGATAAGGAATTCAAATGAAAAAGTGTCAGTCCAGGTCATATTATAATCAGTCTAAAGTGATTTTTGAAATACGCCTGATAAAACAGGCACATCCCCAGACTCACAAATAACAGGCTGAGTTTCATACATAATCAGGTTATTTTTAAATTTGACCCGGCAACGCCCAGGTGGAACGCTTATTACTTGGAAATGCAGAAATTATTTTCAGTTGTTTTTCTGCAGATATGTACCGTGAAAGGAATTGAATGTAATTGGTCACAGGGGTAGCAAGTCGATGATTTTATTACTTCTGAACTGTAATTACTCACAGGTGCTGCAGGTTTTTGCAGGCTCTTTTGTTCGCTATAGCCTAACCTATGCGGACAAAAGAGGCCATGAAAAGCTGGGGTGCCTGTGAGCAATTACGATTGAATTTCCTTTCTTTAGTGTGGTATCATTTTTCTAAACCTGAAAGATAACACTTCACCTGAATGGTGTGTAAACCTGTGAACAGTTACAGTTCAGAAGGTATAATAAAAACAAACAGGCTACCTTGAAAAAATAACATTATTGTTCAAGATCGGGGAACAATGAAATTAAAAAAGGCAGCATATTGGCCGTATGTGCGCATTTTTCATTTTCCTGTAACGTAGAGATCGGGCAAAAAGGCAAATTTTCAAAACTGCCCAAAATAATTTCTGGAGTAACTCAATGAGACCTTTGCTGTTTTTCCTTTTTTCCATCATCCTCCTTTCCTGTCAATCCCTGTCTGCCGGTCAATCCATAAAAACGGCCGGGGAAAAAACCGTTGTGGTTGAAGGTTTCGGCACTTCCAAACAGGAAGCCCTCCTCCAGGCAAAACGTGCTGCCGTAGAGGAAGGTATAGGTGTAATGCTTTCTTCACAGACCGAAGTGGAAAATTTTGTCCTGAAAAAAGACAGGATAATCACCCAGAGTTTCGGGGCTGTCACAAAGTACACACTTCTCAAGGAAAATCATGAAGATGACACATGGCATGTTAAAATAAGAGCCACGGTTTCCCTTGACAGTATCAAGGCCAACCTGATGGCTCTGAAAATACTCCTTATCTCCATGGATAAACCACGTATGATGGTTCTTATTCAGGAAGAGAACGGAAAGAACAGTGAAAGTGCGATAGTTGACTACCTGAGAAAGAAAAATTTTGATCTTGTCGACCCGGCCCAGGCAGCAGCGCTCATGGATAAAAAAGATCCTTTTATTCTCAGAGCACTGCAGGGTGACCCTGTGGCTGCTGCCCGACTTGGAGCCGAAAATGGCGCAGAATACATCCTCGTTGGCAAGGTCAGGAAATCATTAATGACCAACAAACTGCTCAATAACACTGGAATGAAATCAGGGCAGGCAAGTCTCACCGTTAAAGTCGTAAACTGCTCAAATGGCAGAATAATAACAAGTAAATCAGCAACCGGTGCCGCTGTCCATGTGGCGGAGGAAATAGCCACCGGCAAAGCGGCAGAAAAAGCTGCAGAAAACCTCATGGACAACGCACTTTTTGAATCAATTGTTGCATCCTTTCAGGACACTGTGAACAATGGTGCCGACTTTGAGATAACAATCTCCGGAGTAAACAATTACAGGATGCAGAAACAAATCACCAGGCGACTCAAAGAGTTTAAAAACGTAATAGCAGTAACCAAGAGAAATTTCGGTGGGGGAAAACTATCCCTGGCTGTAACGTATAAAGGAACAACTGACGGCTTCTGCGACAAGGTCGACAGTTCAAGCATTGGCCGAAATTCACTGATGGTAACCGGTGTTACCGGTAACAGGATAACCATGAATCTGGAGCCGAAGTGACAATACCTGACTGCTCTTAATTTTCAAATATTAGCACAAATATAACCAGTTAACAGAATCATCCGGAGAAAAAATGAGATCGTTTACAACATGGTTCATTACATTCTGTCTTCTTTTACTGCTTCCATTGAATGTGTCTGCCGATTTTAAGAAAACCAAGATAGCTGTACTCGATTTTCAACTCCAGGGAGACAGTTTTGAAAATAAGGATCTTGGAGCCATTGTTGCAGAATGGTTTATCACATCCATGGTCAAAGAGGGACGATTTGATGTGGTGGAACGCAGATTGCTGCAGAAAATCATCAATGAACAGAAACTGGCCATGACCGGCCTGATAGACACTTCCAGCGCCACACAACTCGGTAAACTGCTGGGAGTGAAAGTCATAATCTCCGGCTCAGTAATGAAACTGAGACACATGGTGGAGATTAATGCCAGGATTATCGATGTTGAAAGTGCATCAATCATCGCCGCGGAAAATGTCAGAAGCAGCAGAAATGACAGCCTGCAGGATCTTGTCATTGAAATGTCAAAGAAAATAATCAAGAATTTCCCCCTTGAAGGATATATTGTCAATAGACATGGTGAAATCATTACTCTAGATCTCGGGATTCGTACCGGAGTTAAACCCGGTATGAAATTCATTGTTTTCAAAGAAGGTCAGGTCATCAAACACCCGAAAACCGGTGAAGTTCTTGATGTCGAACGTATCGAAACCGGCCTTGTTACCATCACGGAGATCCGGAAAAAAATATGCAAGGCCAGAATTGAAGAGGAAAAAAGTCCCGGCTCCATAGAGTATGGTCAACTGGTTAAGAGCGTTATTGAACAGGAGCCCGAAAAACCACGGCTCTACATTGCCACAATTCCTGAAAACTGCCGGATCCGTATCCTCAATATAGGGCCCCGCTATAAACAGGGAATGATCCTGCAACCCGGAACCTACCATGTGGAAGTTTCGGCAAACGGCTATAAAAAACAGACGCGATGGATCACAGTGGATCCTGGCAGAGAAAAGCATATTACCGTAATCCTCCAGCCTTATGCTCAGACAACTTTTGAACCTGAAACCGTCCAGAGAAAAGAATTGCCGCAATCATCGTCGCAAAGCCGATCTTCCCTTTCACGTGAGGAGGCCAAGTATGTTAAAATGCTTCGTTCAAACAACCTTCGATCTAAAAGGGACGCCGCTAAACGAATAACCCGGGCGGCACTTTCAAACAGTGCTGTTCTTGATGTCGTTGAAAACGAACTGATGAAGGGCTATAGCGTAAATCTTTCAAACAGGTCTCACGTGGACACAATGGCGTGGCTCTGCAAGGCGCTCGGGGCTTCAGGCATGCAGAAATACAGGCATTCTCTGGAAAAAGTTGTCAGAAACACATCCAGCAGAAAATTACGGGGATACTGCAGAAAAAGTATGAATAATTTGTAGGCAGATTAATACTCACAGGAGCAGCAATTCTACGGTGTAATCGCCCATGAACCGTGATTACTCACCTGGCGCAATGGTTTTGCAGTCTCTTTTGTCCGCGTCTACCTAAACGGACAAAAGAGACCGTGAAAAACCGGGTTGCCTCTGAGCAGTCCGGACACAGGAAAGTGACATTGGGACATCGCGCGAAGACAGGGCAACCGACAGCACCTGTTCTTACAGAATCTGACTGAGAAACAGCTGTGTCCGCTCATGTTGAGGGTTGTCGAAAAACGCATTCGGTTCATTTTCTTCAACAATTTCACCATAATCCATAAAAATAACCCTGTCCGCAACAGTCTTGGCAAAACCCATTTCGTGAGTAACAACTATCATGGTCATCCCTTCCTTTGCCAGGTCAACCATAACATCAAGCACTTCTTTGATCATCTCCGGATCCAGAGCAGAAGTCGGCTCATCAAACAGCATTATTTTCGGTTTCATACAGAGACTTCTCGCAATAGCCACCCTCTGCTGCTGCCCGCCGGATATCTGTCCCGGGTACTTATTGGCCTGCTCCGGAATACGCACAATTTCCAGATAATGCATGGCCAGCTCTTCCGCCTCTTTTTTCGGCATCTTGCGTACCCAGATCGGTCCCAGTGTCAGATTATCCAGAATGGTCAGATGGGGGAAAAGATTGAAATGCTGGAAAACCATACCGACCTCAGCTCTGACTTTTTCAATATTTTTCAGATCTCGGGTGAGCTCCGTACCATTGACAATGATCTTACCCCTCTGGTGTTCCTCCAGCCTGTTGATGCATCGAATCATAGTTGATTTACCAGATCCTGAAGGACCGCAGACAACTATTTTTTCCTGGGGCAGAACGCGAAGATTAATATCCTTCAGAACGTGAAACTCATCAAACCATTTATGCATTTCAATTATTTCAATGATTGGTTTTCTTTCGTCCTGTGTTCCGGCATCTTCCATTAACTGCTCGTTTTTCATTGATCTTTCCCTCGGGATAGTCGATATATAGATATTAATTTATGACAAATCATAATGTCATTACTCAAAGGTTAATATCTCTTTGTTTTTTACCTCTGGACTGAAATTACTCCCCCTCCACAGATCTTTACTGTCTCATGTGTCCGCCTTATATTCCAGCTCCGACTCAATGTGCCTGCTGTACTGTGACATTGAAAAACAGAACACATAGTAGATGAGCGCAATAAAAATATAAGCTTCCGTACTGAATCCTGTCCATTCCGGAACATTGAGGATAGATTTTGTTGTATTGAGAATATCATACAGGGCAATAATCACTACAAGCGATGTATCCTTAAATGCCGAAATCAAAACTCCGACAGTTGGAGGAATCACAATCTTTAAGGCCTGTGGCAGAATAATCAGTCGCATTTTCTGGAAATAATTCAATCCAAGAGATTCCGCAGCTTCATACTGCCCTTTATCCATGGCCTGCAGTCCACCACGGACAACTTCAGCAATATAGGCCGCGGTGAAAATGATGATAGCCACCTGCGCTCTCAAGACCTTGTCAATGGTAACCCCTTCCGGCAGAAAAAGCGGGAACATGACCGATGACATAAAGAGCATGGTGATCAGGGGAACCCCTCGAATGACTTCAATATAGACAATACAGAATGCCTTGATAACCGGCATGGTTGACTGCCTGCCAAGAGCGAGAAAAACCCCGAGTGGATAGGAAGCGAGAATACCGAAAAATGAAAGCAGCAGTGTGAGTGGCAGTCCACTCCATTTAGTGCTCTCAACAGATACCAGACCGAAAAGCCCTCCCTTCATCAAGAGCCCCATGACAAACAGCGCCACAAGCCAGGCATAACCCAGCTTTTTGTTCCATTTCTTCCAGTCTCTACTGTACACCAGCATAAACACAAGAATAATCATGGCTACCAGGGGGCGCCATTGATGTTCATATGGGTAATATCCAAAAATATTAAACCGGATATTCTGGGTTACAACCGACCAGCAGGCGCCGTCTGCCTGATGACACTCACTGCCACTTGTGAACCACACGCTGTCGATAAAAGCCCAGCGAACAAACTTGGGAATGAATTTCAGGCCGGCCAGAATAATGACAACAGTAGCGATGGAATTAAAAATTCCATTAAAAAGATTGTTTCTCATCCAGCCTATGATACCTGTATTACTTATCGGCGGCTTGATGGTTTCAACCTGGGAATGTGAGGACATACTTGTCACCGTTCAATAATTGCTATTTTCTTATTATACCAGTTCATAAAGGCTGAAGTCGCTAAACTGAGGGTCAGATAGACAAGCATCATCAGGGCAACTCCTTCCACTGCCTGTCCTGTCTGATTAATTGTTGTTCCTGCAACCTGTACAAAATCCGGATAACCTATCGCCACAGCCAGAGAGCTGTTTTTCGTCAGATTCAATAACTGACTTGTCAACGGTGGAACTATTACGCGCAGGGCCTGGGGAAGGATAACCAGGGACAGTACATGTTTGGACTTCAAACCAATGGACATGGCCGCCTCGGTCTGTCCATGACTGATGGACTGGATGCCGGCCCTGACAATCTGGGCAATAAATGAGGCCGTATAGAGAACAAGCCCGAAGAGCAAAGCTGAAAACTCTGGACTGATATTCATCCCTCCCTTGAAATTAAAACCTTTCAGCTCAGGAATATCCAGGGCGACAGGTGCTCCACAGCCAAGCCAGGTCAACAGCGGCAGGCCTGCCATAAGGCCGAGCCCTACCCAGAAAGCCGGGAACTGTTGCCCGGTTTTCTCCTGTCTTTTCCGTGCCCACCGTGCCTGCAACCAGGCAATCACGCAACCAATAATAAAGGCTACGCCCATATAGGACCAGGCATAATGTTCCGCTGGAACGGCAAAGTCAATTCCCCGGTTGGAAATAAAAACCCCAGCCACAGGTGTCAGTGCCTGACGTGGCCCGGGAAACGCCTCGTAGAATAGAGAATAGAAGAAAAAAAGCTGCAGCAGAACAGGAATATTCTGAAAAGTCTCCACGTATATTGTGCCAAGTTTTGAAACCAGCCAGTTTGAGGAAAGAGTGCAGATCCCCACTACTGTTCCGAGAATCGTAGTCAACACCATTCCAATGAGAGAAACCTTCAGGGTATTTATAACTCCAACAATAAGGGCTCGTCCATAACTGTCGGCGGCAGTATATTCTATGGATTTCTCTCCAATCTCGAATGCAGCCTCCTTGCCAAGAAAATCAAATCCACTGGCAATAGACTGTTTTGCCATATTTTCCTGGACATTGGATATCAGGTAATAGCCGATAAAGGCAACCAGCAGAGCAGTTACAACCTGATAAATAATTCCTCGTGTTTTCTCATCATTCCAGAAATATGTCTTTCCCGCCAAATCTTTTGTGTTTGCAACCATTGCGGTTCACTGGGTAGTTTTTGTGTAATTACTCACAGGCACGCCAGCTTTTCACCTTCTCTTTTCTTAACTTGGATAATTTCTGTCCGGAAATGAGCAATTTCGTTCAAAATCAAGAACTGCAAAAAATAAGCGCAGACATATAGTTAATATTCAGAGCATTATTTTTTGAACATGACGCAGAGTCTGGGCGAAAGGGCCATTTATGGACAAGCACTGGATAATTTATAGAAAAGAGTCAGTAAAAATCTGTGACAGCAAGCAATTGCAGTTCAGGGGTTAGAAAAACCAAGAGTTATCAACCCTCTACAAGTTATATTATCCAACCGGTTTTCCAATCTTTTTTTCCAATTTCGTCCGGGAACAGTCATGAAGATCCCGTTTGAAACTGTCAACAAAATCTGTCGTTGAAAAAAGATTTGGGACGTTAGATAAAACGACACTCAGAGTTGAATTCATCTGAAAATTCCACTTCACAAGATCTTTCAGACGCAGTTGAGATTTTCAGATAAAATCAACCGGAAACTCCGGGGATCCCGTCCGGCTGAAACAGGATTCTTCGCCGGACGGGATGTCGATCAAATCACTATTTAAAAGGTGGGGAATACATCAGGCCGCCGTTGGTCCATAAAGCATTGAGACCACGTTCAATTCCCAGCGGAGTATTGACACCAACATTACGTTCAAAAACTTCGCCGTAATTTCCTACTTTTTTAATGATATTGTAAGCAAACTTCTCATCTACTCCAAGAGCTTTACCGTTTCCGGGGGTTACACCAAGAAAACGCTGAACCTTGGGGTCACTGCTTTTCAGCTTTTCATCTACATTTTTGGAAGTAATGCCAAGTTCCTCAGCATTAATCATGGCCAGAACGGCATAATTGACAATATCTTTCCACTGGTTGTCACCGTGTCTTACTGCCGGTGCCAGTGGCTCTTTGGAAATAATTTCAGGAAGGATTTTATATTTTCCAGGATCTGGTGCACTGGCACGAATTCCTGCCAGCTGAGAAGCATCGGAGGTCATGACATCACACCGGCCCGCAAAAAATGCCTGAGAAAGTTCTGCCGTGGATTCAATGGTAACGGTTTTCCAGTCCATTTTGTTGGACCTGAAAAAGTCAGCGGCATTTTGTTCAGTGGTCGTTCCGGGAAGAACACAGACTGTTGCCCCGCTCAATTCTTTTGCACTGTTAACCCCAAGAGCTTTTGGCACCATGAAGCCCTGTCCGTCATAGTAGTTGACCTGGACAAAATCAAGACCAAGGGCAGTATCTCTTCCGAGAGTCTGGGTTGCGTTACGGCAGAGAAGGTCTATTTCTTTAGACTGCAGCGCAGTAAACCTGGTCTTGGCAGTCAAAGGAGTATAGCGGACATGATCCTTGTAATCACCGAAAACTGCAACAGCAACAGCACGTGCGGTATCCACATCGAGCCCTTTCCATACACCTTTTTGGTCAGCCTTACCGAACCCGAAAAGATCCCCGTTGACACCAACCTGAATATATCCCTTTGCCTTTACAGCTTTAAGCGTATCTCCGTTTCCGGCAAAAACCAGGCCGGCAGAAGACAAAATCAGGGTGCATCCAATAAACAAGCTCTTGAGATTGCGCATTTTTCCCTCCAGAAAAGATGATTAATACTATTAAAGAAACCGATAAAACACCTCCGAAAAAATCAGGGATATAAAACTGTTTCCCCTGAAATATTTCCTTCTGTAAGTAGCATAAAAACAACTCTTTTAGCAAGATGTTATTAAGCGAAAACAAATGATTCTTGCCGCCCCACGTTTTGTAACTCCTCAGAGGAGCGGCAACTGTATGGTTTTATGACCTCCTAACGAATGTCGTTACAAAAATTTCATCTGGCCGTCACGAATTCAGCTTTCAGATCAATCATGAACCTGTTGCAGCAGGGTGCTGATATCCGGTCTGTCCGCAGGACCACGTCCCACATGGACAAAACGAACAGTATTGTCCGGATCGAGTATAATATCACCACCCTGCTGATGAATATCGCCGTTACTCTTTTTCGGCAACCGTCCCTGGAGAAATTCCCGAAAATAGGCCAGCCAGGTTCGATAACCCCATATTTCCCAGAATGTACCCTGCCCCATACCAAAATAAGTATACAACTCCTTTTTTTCATCGAGAATGACCGGCCAGTGGAGCTTGGTATCTTTCAGATATCCAACCGCATTTCGCCGGGATTCAAAACTCACCGCGACAACCCGACAATTGCTTTTTTCCAGATCTTCTTTCAGCTGATACAACTGTACCAGATGTCCGAGACAGGGGAGTCACCCCAGGTGTCTCAAGAAAACCAGAATTGTCCATGTTCCTTTCCAGTCTCCGGTTTTTACCTTCTGACCACTCAGGTCATACAACTCTACTGACGGCAGATTTTCTCCCACCACACCTGATTTCTGAATCATCCACTTCCCCCGTAAAATGAGTTCGCCCCATAAACAGCCATGACCTGACTCCATGGCTCAACCGCAGCAGACTGATGAAAATCCCGGTTGAGGCGATACACCCTTTGACCGTAAATTTTCAGATGAACCGTACCCGGGTGTTCACCGAGAATAACGACCTGTCCGGACAGAGTCTTATGATTAACCAGCCTCATTATTGGTTGACCATTGCTGATTCCTTCCCTATGTTGTATTACTAATGACACTTCATCTACGGAAAGTCAAACCGGAGAAATACCATGAAACAGTTCTTTCTTTCCTGCAGCATCCTCTTTCTGTTCTGTGCTCTGACACCTGTACAGCTTTTTGCTGAAACAACTGTTGGAAAAGTCAAGGGAACCCGGGGGCTGGTATCCATCATTAGAAATGGTAAAACCGCACCCGCATTTCCGGGAGATGCCATCTACCAGAGCGATACAATTATTACAGGCTCAAACGGGGCTATCGGTATTCTGATGGAGGACAACACCCTGATTTCCATGGGTCCCATCAGTCGCGTTAAGATGGAAAAATTCCTGTTCAAACCTGATAAAAATGAATATGCCATGAAGCTGCGCATGATAGAAGGTACATTTGTATACCAGTCGGGCCTGCTGGGAAAACTTGCGCCCCACGCGGTAGAACTCGACACACCGGTCGGCAGAATCAGCATGCTTAAGGGTACTGATTTCAAAGCAAAATTTGCAGCTCGTTCAGGCGGCGGAGGACGCAGCCTGATCAGACAATAAACTGATTGCAGCAAACCTGGCCTGCAGCTCCATCTCATCCGATTGCACGGGGTATTTTATGAATATAAAATTTTTCATCGTTTTAATCATTTCCATTCTCCTGTTTGGTTGTGCCTCAAAAGAGAACATCATTGTTCTCAGCCAATCCGAAAACGGGTCAGTGGGTGCCTTGAAAATTAACTCCACTAACGGTAATTCGGTGGTTCTTGATCAACCGGATATGGCAATTATCACCGATTCTGATGAATCTGAACTCCCTGCTCCAGTCCATATTGACAGTGCGGAGACAACGACACTCTTTCAGGAAGCTCTTGCGGTTCACCCCCTTATGCCCAAAAGCTTTCTTCTTTATTTTGAATCCAACTCCCCTCGAATTAACTCATCATCTCTGAAAATTATTGAAAAAATTATCCAGACCATCAGAGAGCGGAACTCCCATGACATCGCTGTAATTGGTCATACAGATCGAACAGGTGATGATGCATACAACAAAACTCTTTCTCAAAAACGGGCCCAGTCAGTCCTTGATCTGCTGATTTCCAGAGGAATTAACAAAGAAGACATCACAATGTCATATCATGGTGAAGGAAACCTGCTTGTCCCGACTGCCGATAATATAGCAGAACCGGCAAACCGCAGAGTGGAAGTAATGATCCGTTGACAGGTTCATGGCCAGGACAACCTTCATTGTCATTCTCGGGACTATTCTCCTGTTCTTCTACGGGAATCTACGGGCTGATCCAGGTGATATCCAGGATCCATACGAGGTTTTGCTGGCCCACTACAATGCAATCGGCGGCCTGGAAAAACTAAAAACAATTAAAAGCAGTTACAGTGAAGGACTCATCCGTCTGGATGGTATGCAGGGAAAATTCAGACATTGGGAAAAAGGACCTCTGCAGTACCGCACTGAAGAAAAATTCGATGCTGTCTTTCAGACTGATGGGGACAGTGGCGAGGTTTCCTGGCAGCTTGACACCAATGGACAGGTTCTTCTTTTTAAAGACAGGGAAAGTAAAAAACGCAGGGAAATTGCCAGACGCATAGAACTTTATGAACATCTCAACCGCGACTCTCCTGTCTTTACTTTAACCCTGGAGGCCAGTAAAGTTGTCAAAGGACAGGAATGCTACCAGGTATTATTAAGTAACAGAATTAACAAGGATATTTCCCGGTTTTTCATCAATAAAAAAACACTATTGATGGTTAAATCCATATCCAGGCAGCCCGATATGGAGGTAATCACCTATTATAATGATTACCGATGGGTAGAGGGAGTTCAAATTCCTTTTCATGATTTCTCCACATACCTCCCCTGGGAAAAGGAGGAGGAGACAACCATCTCCCGCTACAAAATAAATCCTGCCGTCAATGAAGATCTTTTCGCTGTTCCCGAGCGAAAACGTGATTTCCACTTCCTCACCTCAAAAGACTCTGCAGTTATTCCTTTTCTTTTTGCTGAAAACATTATCTACCTTGAAGTTTCAGTTAAAGACAACACACGCTACTGGGTACTGGACAGCGGCGCATCCATGTCCGTAATTGATGCAGAATATGCGAAAGAGCTTCAACTGCAACAGCATGGCAGGATCAAGGGACATGGATTCGGCGATCTTTTTTCTCTTTCATTCGCCACACTCCCCACATACCGCGTTGGTTCTGTTCTTTTTGATCCACAAACAGTTTTCGTGGTAAAAAATCTGACAAAACAAAGCTACGAGCCTGAAATTGCAGGTATTCTCGGGTATGACTTTCTCTCTCGTTTTGTGGTGGAAATTGACTACGATCAAAAATTGGTCATCCTCCACGACCCTGAACACTACCAGGGAAACAGCTGTGCCGGAACCATGGTTGAAGCACCACTTAAATACAGAACATTTACAATCCCTGTCACTCTTGACCATAAATACAGGGGGGACTGGTCACTTGACCTGGGAGCCCATACCAGTTCAATCCACTTTTCTTTTGCGGAAAAAAACAACCTGCTCCAGCGCCGGGGGATAGAAACTATCAGCCAGGGAATTTCGGGAATCAGTTTTGAAAAAACAGTGCAGTTTATTGATCTGGAAACCGCAGGTTTTCATATAAATTATCCACTTGTCACCATGCCGCTGAAACGTGGCAAAGGAGCAACGGCTCTCGGAGAGATTGCCGGCAATCTTGGAAACGACATCCTCAGTCACTTCAATCTTATTCTAGACTACAGAAACCAGCAGGTCATTTTCATGAAAGGCAGGAATTTCCAGAAACATCAGCCGAGGGATAAGTCGGGAATCCTGATCGGCAGATCCGAATTCAGGGAACCGATGGTTTCTTTTGTGGCTTCAGGAAGTCCAGGGTATAAAGCCGGGTTCCTGGCAGGGGACATTATAGTCAGAATAGATGAGCGGAACATACCCCCCGGAACATCTGTTCTCCCACTGCGCGATATTTTACGGCAAGAGGCGGGAACCACACATGTTTTCACAGTGGTCCGCAATGGCCGGCAGATACGGCTGCCACTGACACTGGCAAATCTGTTCCCAGTCACGCCTGAATCAGTCGCTCTCAAGAAGCCTCAATGATCGTGTTTTTTTCCAGAAAACAAGCGCATCATATCGCCGGGACACGTTGATGATCAGGTAGTTGTCCGGATACTCGGCTGAAGGATCATATACAACACCGATTCCTCTATGCAGAAAAGGCCTGTCCCACAACTGCCTCTGCTCTTCTTCCGGCCAGAAAAGCAACGGATTCTCCCACTCGGTACCATAAAGCAAAGACTCGACAGACCCCTCTACGGTGGGAGGCACCCTGAAAATCTGGACACCAAGTCCCCATTCTTCCGCCCCAAGAACTGTGCCATTGTATCCGGCGCTTCCCAGGATAAACACCTTTTCTCTGCCAACCATCTTCCTCAGCAGGCTTCCCATGTTGGTGATTCCGGAATCGTCCAGGTTCACACCATCACGATCCCCCACATGATTGTTATGTGCCCAGACAACCACGCCTTTTCTCCCCGATCCTGTATGCATCAGGTCGTTAACAAAACCTGCCATATGGCGCGCACGAACATTCCATGCATGGTACTGATCTTCGGCCATTGTTCTGTAGTATTCCTCCACCGCAATAAGCATATGCAGCAATCTTTTTGTCTTTAATCCTGCTGTTTCAAGGGATTGAAGTATTTCCGTTGCCAGCAGATTGGCTTTTTCCGTTCCCTCCATGATCCTTCTTTTATAGAGTTCCGGATCATTCATATATTCCTGCCACCAGGGGACAAGCTCAGCCAGCAGTTTTGCCGCCCTGCTGTCCGGCTCCAGTTCTTTTGACAGAGATTCGAGGGTAGCACCCACAGCCTGTTGCATATCCATACCGTAACAATGAATGCGATTATCCTGATCCAGCTCCCTGTTATAATCCTTCAACCAGAGCACGAACTCGACAAGTTCTTCATTGGCCCATACCCACTCCGGCCAGTGTGTAAAAGATTGGAGCAAAGCCTGTCTTGGACCAATCGTGGAAGGTAACAATCCGTTTATATAAGCATCAATTTTTTCAACACTGTCCCATTCCGCTTCCAGAACAATAACCCGTACCCCGAAGTCTCTGATCAGATGACGTGTCACCAGCTTTCTGAAAGCATAATATTCCTCAGTTCCATGACTGGCATCTCCCAGCAGAAAAACGGATTTCCCCTTGATTTTCTCCAACATGAAGGGCAGTCCCTGCCGGGCATCAACTGCGAATACAGGCAACTCCTGTGAGTCTTCGCCTGAAGAAAAGGTGGAAACAGCCATCAGACAGTAAAAGCAGAAAATACAGATCAGCCATTTTTTCATTTTCACCTCCTGGATTTTCTCAATTCAAACCTGTTTCCCTGGCCGATGATATCTTTATAACGTTTGCGAATAAAAAAAAATCGGAAAACAGACCGAGCTGTTTTCCGACATCAAAATCCACAAAGAGATAATATAATTAGTGCCTGTCCATAAATTGTCTTTTGTCAGATATTCGCGTTGCCCAAGAAATTTTATCCTCGGAGGTAAGCGTAGGCTCCGATATCAATTGTATGCCTGCGGTATAATTTCCCGTGCGCCTTGATCTCGAACAAAAAACCTCATTTCTGGACAGACATTAGATAGATAATCAAAAGAGCTATTTAGCAATCTTATTATAATATCTCTTTAAATCAACATTTAGAAATCCCTGTATTTTTGCCAGAGAACGACCATAACCGCTCCAGATATCCTTCACGGAAAGACCTTCAAGATTTTCCCTGACCTTTGCTTCCATCTTCTTCCAGAGATTTTTCCTGTAATCGTTGTCAATACGGACAAGATCAGCTCCTTTGGCAAGCGCCTTTTTCAACATCTGAGGATAAATAACCTTACTGAAACTCAACGCACCTACAGCGAGAACAACCAGGGCAAATATGGTTGGAATAACAAGATTACCAAGAGAAAAAGTCCCGTCCCGAACGGCAGTGATCATGGTGCTTTCCGGATAAGATATCAGACTTTTCAAAAGAACATCACCAAACAGAAATAACAGAAGGGCTATCCCTCCGGTAATTTTAGAAACTTTCCATGAAACCCGCTGACACCTGGCGGTAAAATTGCCCATTGCCTCGGCAACCATCTGCAGCTCATTCACCTGACGATCAATATCCTCCAGAATATGATTAATCCTGAAACCTGGAGCGTTGTTGATTTTTTTTATCAGTTCTTCCCGTTCCTGGGGCCATCCTTCAGCAATATTATCTGGATTTGCCGCTTCAGGAGAGTATGTCAAATAAATATGAGGAATATCTTTTCTGCCGGTCATCTGTGACATATTCCAGCAGAGTGTTCCATACGAACGGGTAAAATCACTGAGATTGTCACATTCGTCAATTCTGCTCATTACAAAAATAATCCGATCTTCACCGGATTTCTCAGGTAGGGTATTCCTGATGGCAGTATAGGATTCCTTAATGGTTCCAGCCTTATGGGGATCAAACATCAACACGATCAGATCAGCCATTTTAGCCAGATCACCAAGAACAGCCATATAATCATAACCCCGATCTTTCTCACTCGTTGCATCAAGCATTCCCGGGCTGTCAATAATAGCCATGTTCTCCAGAACCGGGCTGTCAATATGCTTCATGCACATATGGGAAATCAGTCTTTCACCATATTTTTTGAATTTCCCAAAGGGCATGGATGCATCATTCACTAGAGTTGAACCAGGAATTTCACAGGGTTCCACCCCGGGGTCGGAGGTGATGACAGTGAAAGAATCATCAGTTGGAGCCTGTCCTGTTCTTTGGATATCCTGGCCGACCAGTTCATTAATCAGGGTAGACTTCCCAGAGGAGTAGTTACCAATTACGAGAACCACCGGCTTCCATTTCATGGTCGATTCGAGACCAGCAAAATCCATTTTATAGCGGGCGAACAGGGGAGCAAGTTTCTTTTTTACTTTAGTCTGTAACTGATTTTGCAGTTCTTTTTCATTCATTGCTAACTCACAGTATTTGTTAAATCTTGACGACGTTGCCTAATTGGCGCCCATTTTTCCTCAGATAACAAAAAACAAAACCCACGAATACTGAATATCCTTCTAACAAATTTTCTCGGCCTTACCAAACAGAAAAACAGTAAATTCTCCCAGGCATGCCTGATTACCGGCATAATCAGACCATAAATATGCATAGCCGGATATAATATTATTCAACTACTAACAAGTGCCTGCCATACATGGTTTTTTCCCGATATCTGCGTTGCCCGAAAAATTTTATCCTCGGAGGTAAGCGTAGACTCCGATATCAATTATATACCTGCGGTAAAATTCCCCGTGCGCCTTGATCTCGAACAAAAATCCTTATTTCTGAACAGACATTAACAAGGTGAGTAACGATATATGTAACAACTCACAGGGGCTGCAACTCTTAGATTTTATTGCCTCTGAATTATAATTGCTCACAGACAATTACAGTTCAGAGGTAATAAAATCATATAATTGTTACCTCTGTGAGTAGTTACATAAAATCTATACTTACTCTATAATCAGCCCTATTGTTACACTAAATAGCACTTTTTTGCACATTGCGGTAAAATATTACACATTTTCTCACCAGAATTCCCAGGAAAGGAAAAACCATGCCTAAAACTTACCCCCTTTGTTTTCGTTTTCTATCTCTTTTTCTGTTGTCCTCTGCATTTTTCTTCTCCTGCCCAGTTAATCTATGGAGTACAACCACACTTCAACATACTCCGCCAGAATCAATCAACAGTGGCAGCAGGACCTTTTTATCCGTAATTGCCAATGATAGAGAAAAAATTGAATCAGTACGGGTTTATTTTAAATGCACTGGGAAAAAGGACTATTTTTTTATTGCTTTGAGAAACGATGTCAGGTCAAAATACATCGGCCGTCTCCCGTCAGCAACTCCTGCCTGCGGAAAACTTGAATACATCTTTCTCATCAAAAACAGAAAAGAACAACTCATCGTATCACAAAAATACACTATTCCTGTGATAGACAGCAGAATTATCTTCACTCCCCCTGCAGATAAACTTCATATATACTCTGACTCTGAAATATCCAGCTTAAACGCCAGAATACCAGGTTTTACCGATAATTTCACCCTGAGTCAGGTTCAGCCTTCTCTTCAATTCGGAAAACAGGCCGGTCTCTATTCTGTCGAACATGTTTCCACAGACACTGTAACTGCGGAAAAAATCAAGGCAGAACCTCCGCCCGGCATCTCCAGTACCACTCTTGCAGCTGCCGGAGCTACTGTTTTTGCCGTCTCCATCGGCGGAATAGCAATCAGTTACAGCAATAACAGCAGTGCCCGGGACCGGGAAGACACAGAAGTCGACGAACAGAAAAAAACAACCTGCCCTTTTGCCGGGACATGGGCAGGTATACTTGAAATCCCGGAATGTGGACTCAATCCCCGAAAAAATATTCCCTGGCAGGGGACGGTAGACAGAAACTGCAGTTTTGAAACTGGAGACAAAAAAATACATGGAAATATCGAACCATCAACAGGAAAAATCAATCTGCAGCTCAGCCCGGAACTGCAAACCTGTACAACTTCCGTTGTTCATACAGGTTCACCTGGCGGACAGGGGTATTTTGAAGACAATGGCAGCTCAGGTGTTTTTTATCTCAACGGAAACATGGGGATCTGGTCAGGGCACCGGCAATGATCAATCGCCTGGATCCGTGATGGTTTTGTGATATTTTTCCCGATTCCCAAACCCTGCACTTGAGAAATCAGAATAACCCAATGCCTCTAAAAATCTGTTGGCCGCCTCCCTTACCCCACAACAGTTATTCTCCGCAACAACACAATATCTACTGTGAAGATGCTCAGGACCATTGGCTACAAGACAGGCCAGCCCGGCCCAGTCAAGAAGATCTAGATCATTGTAGTCATTACCCACCCCACATACCCGTCTGCGGGGAACAGCCAGTTTCCCCGCCAGCCAGGCAACAGCCTTGCTTTTAGAAACATTCTGAGCAAAAATTTCAATCCAGGCAGAACGATGATCCAGGGGGGAAGTCGCCCGTATCACACTGTTATTTTGAAGTTTTTCTGCTAAAATTGAGGTGACTTCTTTCCCCTGCTCCTCGCGGACAATGACGAGGATTTCCGTTACCCCGCCAAAACGTAACAAGCGCCTGGAAGTAAGCATTTCTGAAAACTCCCTGTACATGTCAAGCCGAATATCAAAATCAGTTCCAGAGCTGGAACTATTAAGCCTGGATAAAAAATAATGTGTTTCCGGTATCCGGCGGTGCACCATATAGTTCAGGCCGAGCCCATCCAGCACCCTGGAAATTGCGACAGCATCCTCACCGCTCAAAGATCTGGACTGCAAAAAAGAACCAGTGGAGAATTCCATAATTGCGGCACCAGTGGAAAGAATCACGTAGTCAAGAGGAAGACAGGCCCCGGAATCTCTTTCCAGCTCATTCATAATTTTGCGAAAGGAATAAAGAGATCTTCCCGTGGCAACAACTGTTATAACACCGTGTTGACGCAGAGTGACCAGCGCTCTTCTGTCCTCGCCGGCCACTGTTTTGTCGTCCCGAAGCAGAGTACCGTCAAAATCGACAACGAAGATCCCCTCTCCTGCATTCGGTGACAGTATACCATTCTCTACCAATTATTGTGCCTCCTCCCTGCATCAAACGGCCATTCCCAGGTGTACATGCGAGTTCCAAATGTGCGCCCTCTGTAAGCCCAGTCGCCGTATCCCCGGGCATCACACCGGCAGTTACAGTCATTCACCACCAGAATCACACGGCGCACAACAAAATTCCCCCGCATGTGGATCTGCCAGCGTCCCCTGCTGTTTTTTGCCGGATTATGGAAAACAGTCCTGTCAAAAGTAAACCGCCTGTTATCATGATATTGATCAGGGTTGCCGTCAATACGTTTTTCCCGGCTCACATTTTCACCCACCCTGAGCTGGGCACGGCCATACCCCATTTTGGTTTTAGCAACCAGTACCACCTTTTCGAGATTCATACTCTTTAAATTAAATCCAGGATACTGCTGTTTCACTTCCCTCCGCAGGTACAGAGTTGCCTTTTCCCCTCTGCCGGCATGATAATAATTGTCATCAAAATCAAGAATTATTTTTTCCCGACCGGCCAAAACCGCTGACGGCAACAGAAATACACAGAGCAGACAAATCACGCTGAGAGAACTTGCTTTTTTTATGTTTTTTCCAATAATCTGGATTCCGTCGAAGTTTCTATTACGGTTTCTACCTTCGATTGCTGTTTTCATTGTGCACCTCCTGGAGTGTATTGAAAAGAATTTGAACTGCGCCTCTTTGTCAATACCCTATAAGATGCCAAAGGACCTGTCAGTGGACAACGGGCTACATCCCTTGTCTTTCGGGGGATGTAGGCCCGATGTCGATTCGGATGTCGATATTTTATTACCCCCCAAGCTGTTCCCTCAGACCACTGAAACGACGAACCGGTCTGCTCAGGCCAAATTCAAAAACCTTCCTTTCCCCGGCAATCGTGACATGCTTTCCAGCTCTGGTCACTCCGGTATAAAGCAGTTCCCTGCAGAGAACTCTGTTCTCTGTCTCCGGAAGAACCAGGAGAACTTCTTCAAATTCCGACCCCTGGCTCTTATGTATGGTTATGGCAAAAGCTGTTTCATGGGGTGGAAGACGTGAAGGAAAACAGCCCACGTAGCTCCCGCCGCTGTCTTCAAACCAGATTTTCAAATCACCGCTGTCCGGATCCGCCAGGCAGATTCCGATATCACCGTTATAAATACCGAGAGAATAATCATTACGTGTTACCATGACCGGTCTTCCCGGATACCATTGTCCCGGAAGAACCCGATATGGAATTCCTGCCGGATTTGATGAGACGAGAGAAATTTCCACCTGTCGATTAATCCCTTCCACTCCCTTTTTACCATAATGGACTGCACACAATACCTGGAACCGTGAAAAAGCACGGAAAACCGTATCAAACTGAACGGTTCCGTTTCCAGCTTCCGCAATACAGGACATATATTCCCTGTACTTTCTGCCGACAAATCCAGAGATATCTCCCTGCAGCAGGGTTACATTGTCAATTCTCTTATCTTCAAGAACAGCCCGGGCTGAAGCACTGTCGCCCTCGTTGATAGCCTGGGCAAATTCCTTGATACCCTGGTCAAAACGCCAGGTTTTTTTTAGTTCAACCGTATTCTCCGGTAGACTCCTGATGCAATCAGCAAGGACAGCTCCGGATTCCACTGAAACAAGTTGATCCTTATCCCCCAGCAGGACCAGGCGGCTTGCCGGTTTAAGCGCATCCACCAGCTTACTCATTAGGGCAAGATCCACCATGGACGCCTCATCGACCACGAGAAGATCATGGGCAAGAGGATTATTACGGTCATGACGAAAACCTGACGAGTATTTTTTCGCTCCCAGTAACCGGTGGATGGTCATAGCCTCCCCTGAAATCCTGTCGGTTATATCGGCAGGCAACCCAAGCGCTGCGCCCCCTGTTCTTACAGCCTGCTGCAATCTCATGGCCGCCTTTCCCGTCGGGGCACAGAGACCGATCACCATGTCCTGATCAGTCAATTGGAGAAGAACGGCAAGCAGTTTTACAATAGTGGTTGTTTTTCCTGTTCCCGGTCCCCCTGAAATTATGGTCAACCCCTTTTTAATGGCCAGTTTGACAGCCTCTCTCTGCCAGTCCGTCTCATCCGAAACCAAACCGAAATAGAGATCAAGCAATCTCTCTGCTTCTGTTCCTACGGCATGATCACGCCGCGCCATCATTTGCAGACCCTCGGCCAGCCTGGACTCATAAAGAAAATATTTCTGCAGGTAGAGTCTGCCCCTGAAAAGTATCAAAGGTAACCCCCGATCACTTTGATCTCCAACCAGACAAACTCCACGAAGAAAAGTTTCTTCCGCTTTTGAGACCTCAAGACAGGTGTGCCCCGCACCCATTACTTCTGCCAGACCCAGGACAAGATCATGGAATCTTGCTTTTTTTTCTCCTGTCAATTGCGAGCGGCCGGCAAGAAAACGGGCAAGGTGCAGCTCAAGAAAACTCTGTTTCCTGTCAACCTTCATATTCCCCTCCGAAAATCCGCTCCAGGACCATTATCTTCCTGCTGTCCGGCAGGGTGAAAAAAACACCACTGTTCACTTTTTCCGGCACCATACCACGAACAAAGAGATAAAAAACACCACCAAAATGTTCCTGGTAACTATAAGACGGCACAATATTTTTCAGATGGCGGTGCAGAACGACACTGTATATCCAGAACTGCAGACCGTAATTATGGGAGGCCATTGCCTCAATCAGTTTTTTCCCACGATAATCAGCCAGACTATCGCCCAGGTAATTCGTTTTATAGTCAATAATATAAAACCGGCCTTCAAATTCACAGACCAGATCCATTAACCCGGTGAGATATCCTTCCATCTTTTTCCGTCCAAGAGGAATCACCGTCTGTTCTCCGGCAAGTACGCTGTTGATCTTTTCCGTATCAACCAGATTCATATGGAAGTAAAATTCCATTTCTTTGAGCAGGGCCTGTTCGGAAAGTGAGGCAAGAGTAAACCTCTTTTCACGATTTCCTGGGGAAACAGGGGTTGTCACACAGTTCAGCAGAAGTCTGTGCAACATTTCCGGTTCGGGATGAATACCGTATTTCCGGCAGATAGCAGAAATTTCACCGGCACAGTCAACAGATTCCGCCAGGACATGGAAGGGTATCGTTTCCAGTATATCGTGAACGATATTGCCAAAATTGGGTCCCACGGGAAGACCGGGTACGGGAATATCCTGACCTTCCTCTCTGCTCCCGTCCGGCTCAGGCTTTTGTTCCAGGTCATATTCGCTGAGACCACTCAGGGAGGAATAACTGGACATCTGCCAGTCCGTATGGAGATTTTCTGTTGTAACTTCCTTAACAGCCATCTCGTCATCATGAACAGAGGGCTTCCATGACACGCCAGGTATGTCCAAAGGTACAATAAGACTACCCACTCCCGAATCACATCGTTTTTTCAGTTCCGCTATCTGCTCTTCACCTGAACACCTTCCCTGTGGAAAGAGCAGGTAACCTAAGGCGGACTCAAAAGAATCATAAACACTTCCCCTTTTTTTCACATCCGCCCACATCACATAGCAGCGAATTGTGGCCCTGGTCAGGGTCACGTAAAGCAGTCGAAGTTCTTCTGCTCTTTCCTCATAAAGTGCCTGTTCACTTCTCTTCGTAAATTTATCAGAGCCCAGATCAAGAATCTGTTTTCCACTGCTGTCCCTGGAAAGCACACAGGGTTGATTATTTCTCCGGCCACTGGTCATATACCAGAGCCAGGGACAGAAAACTACTGGAAATTCAAGTCCTTTCGCACTGTGCATGGTGATAATTCGAACAGCCTCCGCATCCGTTTCCAGTCGCAATTCCCCGTCCTCAGATTTGGCGGGATAATCGATCATTCTCTGCAACCGAAGCAGAATCTGTCCCATCTGCAGATGCTCATTGCTCTCCAGTTCCTGCACAATTTCAATGAGATGCTGTATGTTGGTTACCGACCTCTCTCCACCTTGGCCGGCTGTCAGCACAAGATAGACATTCTCCTCCATAATCAGCCGGTTCATCATCACCAGGAACCCGGAATTCTGCCATAATTCGTTATACTTGAGAAATCGATCATACCAGCCACCGAAACGAACCTCATCACGCCACAAACGATACAACTCATCTCCACTGAAACCGAACCAGCGAAGAGCCATGGCCTTTTTCACAAGACCAATATCTCCCGGTGCGGCCACTGCCTCCAAAACCGTGAGCAATTCCCGACACTCCATGCTTTCATAGACAGATCTGCTCGACGAAATGACGGCGGGAATCCCGGCCCTGGCCAGTTCCTCCAGGCAATCCTGAGCCTGTCGGTTACTGCGGACAAGGACAGCAATATCTCTTGGAAGCAGGTTCCGTTCTTCCCCGTTCTTAAGACGAATCTCCTCATTGTCCTCAAGAAGACGAATAATCTCTGTTCTGATATAACCTAGAAAATGCTTTCCCGCCTTGCCACTTGTCCAGCTGCCGTCTGTCTTTTCCGGATTTTGAGGAAGCATACAGTAGAGAAACCCGGCAGCAAGCCCGTTTTCAGTCGGATCGATATCCACGGCAGGACTGACCGGCATAAAATCAATATACTCCTTCTCCATGAGGAACGGTTTATCTCGAGCAGAAAAAAGACGATTGACTTCCTCCACCAGATAGGGATGAGAACGGAAATTTCTGTCCAGGGTCAGATGATTATCGGCCCTTTTTTTTGCGAGAAAATAGGAGTGGATATCGGCACCACGAAACCGGTATACGGACTGTTTCGGATCTCCAATAAGATAGAGATAATGTCCGTCGACTGCAAAAAGAGATGAAAAAACAAACCACTGGCCGCTGTCTGTATCCTGGAATTCATCTATAAGCGCCATGGAAAATCGGCGACGGATCAACTTCCCTAAATCACTCTCTTTTTCCCTTAGGGCTACCGCCAGCCGGTCAATGAGATCATCGAATGAAAGCAGCCCCAGACTGTCCAGTCGCGAAATAAGCTCTTCCCCCAGTTGCCGGGCCAGTTTTACGCGAAAAGAAAGAAGCAGTTGTTCCACAGCCTGCTCCAGAGTATGCAGCACTTCCCCAGGCAGGCGCCACCCTCCGGCCACCCCTTCCTTTTTTTCAGGAGTGCGATATTTCCTGCCGTTCAATTCTTTCAGCAGTACCTCTTTTTTCAACGGTGAAAAGTCCGGCACTGACACGACCATCTCCCGGGTAAAAAAATCATCTGACTCTTTCCACCACCCACCAAAGCAATCAGTAAAACCTTTTTTGAAACCTCCATTGTCGACCAGCGGCTTCAACTGGCGCAGCAGCTCCGACCTGTTTTTCCGCCACCAGCCGGTCATTTTCCAATAAGCTTCTGCCAGGGTGTCAATACTCTCATCCAGGTCGGCCACATCCGGTTCCACATCAACCCCTTTTACCTTGTCACCACAGATTCCAGCCAGAAGCTCCCCGGGATCAGCAAAGGAATCCAGCAGAACACCGCAGGATAACGCATCAAGGGAATAGACATTTTTTCTCCAGAAATCGTCCGCCACCTCCTTGCGAATGGATTCCACATCAGCCAGGAGTTCCATATCAAATAATTGCCCACTTTCCATGGCATAATCAGCAAGCATTCTCTGGCAGAAACCATGAATGGTAAAGACAGGAGCACGGTCAATATCGAAAAGTGCAAGTTCCAGACAGTACAGGGCCCTGTCCCTGTTCCCAACGTTTTCAGCCCATTGCCTGAGAACTTCATCAAACGATTGCGTATCCGCTTTTTCTCTCTGCCTGTTTTTGAGGATATTCCTGCCCTCCACAAGGCGGCTGCGAATCCTCCCCTTAAGTTCTTCCGCCGCCGCCCTGGTGAATGTGACAACAAGAATGCGGTCAATGGCCATTTCCAACTCAACCACCGCCCGCAGGACAAGCATGGCAATGGCATAGGTCTTTCCTGTACCGGCACTGGCCTCCACCAGGTTGACACCCTTCTTCAGGGGGGATCGGACCGGGTCAAAAATTCGTGGTTCAACCATCTGTTCCCTCCCGCATGACCGGTGCCATTATTTCACGGCAGTATTTTTCAAACTCCCCGTCCAGCATCAGTTCACCTTCGTCACCGAACAATTTTTCCCAGGCGGGTTCATACCCTTTGTCCAGGATAGCCCTCATTGTCTGTCGAGCCTTCTCGAGGGGGGATATTTTTACTCTCCCGGTCTTTTCCGCCTGTCCGCAGTAAACAAATGATGGTTCAATAAAAAATCTCGATGGTCTGCAACTCCCTCCGGCGAAAACATCCAGCAGATATTCCAGTGAAGGCCCGGCGCAGTCAGGCAAATAGCGGCAGACCTGATCGGAAGCCACCAGAACGGTAGTGGTTCTGCCAAAAAGTTGCTGGGCGACAACATGATGAAGCCAGGCTGCCATCAGATCTTTACCCTTCAGTTTTGCGTACCTGAAAAGCAGCACTCCCTTCTCATGGAGATTTGTGAATGTTCCGGTAAAAATATATGAACCAACCTGCAGACGAAACATTTCTCCTGCCAGCGGTTTTCCCATTTCAAACGAAGACAGTTGCTCGACAAATTGTTGTATCTTTATTATTTTCTGCCTGTATTGCACAGCCCCTGGTTCCCCCAGTGGCCAGACCCCTTCCACTTTCAATCTCTCCTCAAACTCCCGGCCATCACTGCCGGAGAGGAGATGTTCCACCAGTTGCTGTTCAACATGGTATTTATCGAGTCCCTCCGGACGAAAGAGTTCGTGCTCCTCCGGAAATTTTTTTTCACTTTTGTCCAGCCTTAACCCAAGTTTATTACGCAGGAACCACGCCTGAGGATTGCGATAAAAACTGAGAACCTCGCTGAATTCCATCCGTGTTATTTCTTCATCCAGTGTTCCCCTCCACCAGTTTTTCAATGGGTCAACAGTGGATATCAGGTTTGAGGCGATGTTGAAACTGTGGAAATCATAGCTGAACAATTTCCTGGTTTCCCCGTCCTTTTTGAAATAACGACTGCTGAAGGGATGCAGGGGATGCTCTGTCACCATATTTCCCGTTTCATAATGTGATTCCAGCAACTCCATCAGTTCACTCACTACGACAGAAGGCTGGATTCTCTCATTGGTCCGTATGGACTGCCCGACATAGCTGAGATAAAGATGAGATCGTGCAGCCAGTATTGCCTCCAGGAACTGGTAACGGTCATCCACCCTTACCGACCGATCTCCGACCGTGAACCGGTCTGCCATCAGATCAAAAGCCGGCTGGTGATCCATCCGTGGAAAATCCCCTTCATTCAACCCCAGCAGACAGATGACCCGGAAGGGAACAGAACGCATGGGCAGCATGGAACAGAAAGTAAGCTGGCCCCTGAGAAACCCTGAACTTGACCGATTCTCCCGGACAACACCGGAAAACCACTCCGCAATGACATCACCCGAAATCGGCCTGTTATGATATCTTCCATGGGTGGCACCCAGATCGGTCAGAAGCCCATGAAGCTCCAGACAGTCACGCTGATCACCGCCATCAAAAAGTCTGTCCGCAATACCTGTCAGAATCTCCGACCAGCGGAACAGAGTATGTTCCTGCCGAAAGTACACTGCACTTTCTTCTATGATATCAATAAATTCACAGAGTCCTCCCAGAACGGTACCACTGCTCCCTTCAATATCGTCAAAAGAAAGGACACCATCAACAAACCACTCGGATGAAGCGCAATATCCCATAAGAAACCGCTCCAGGCCGGCCTTCCAGCTCACCTTCTCCCCGGCTTCTCCCTTTTTAGCAAGTCCCCGGCGAACTCCACCGTTTATGACCCAGTGCTCCAGGTATTCGAGATCGGCAGTCACCAAACCGAAAGCGGGAAAGACCACCGGCTGTCTGAGCAGATCCAGAACCTCAACCCAGCCGAAACTTGAGCGGAAAAGTTTCAGAAAATCGGTAAACGCCCTGATATAACGATTTTTTCTCTGAAGTGAAAAATCAGCAATGGAGTGCTGGATATCTTCAAAAACAGCAGGAATAAAAGGCGCATACTGCTCGATATCAGGAGCCATGACAATGATATCCCGGAGCTCGAGGCTATGGTCCGTATGCAGCCGGTGCAGGATGTAATCCTTGAGAACAGCTGTCTCACGATAGGCTGAATGACATGAAACAACAGTAATGGAATCATCATCCGGACTTTCTTTTTCTTTTACAGGACCGATGGAACCCTGGAGAAGATCCGACTGTACCCTCGCCAGCAGAGTTTTTCTCTCAACTGTTTCCAGAGGATCCTCATAACTGTCAAATTCCAGCCTAAAATCAACGCTTTCCACCATCATCTGCTGAAAATCCCGTCCCTGCTGTCCAAGAGAGACCAGAAGAGGATGATCCTTTTCCGATTCAATGGCTGCCACATTCCCAACAGGCCGCCGCAGCTCCCTGGAGAGTTCAGCCCGCCTGCCTGCAGCATCTCCCCAATAATGTCTGCAGGGGGAAAGAATGAACAGGTGAACATCACTGTGACCGGCCAGACAGTTCAAAAAATCAAGGAAAACGGGAGGCATGGTGTTTAAACCAAAGACTGAAATCCGGCGTGGCAGTGCATCTTCTGTGAATTGATTTTGCCGCAATGCATCTGTAACCCGTTTGAACAGCACTCCACGGTGTTCCCCCGCATCTTGATTTTCCTGCAGCTTCCGCCAAAGCTGCATCTGCCATTTTTCCGATTTGTTTCCGGTTACAGTTTTTCCGGCAGCCCAGGATTCGAGCATTCCAGGGCGCATGATCTGATACTGATCAAAGATATTAGCCAACCTTCGGGCCAGCTGATAACGCTTCAAATCGACCTGAGGTCCGGACAGAAATATCTTCAATTCCCGAAAAACATCATGATCCGGCTCACGCAACCCGGCTTCAATTCTCCAGGCGAAAACCTGTCGGTCGTACCCATCAAAATCTGTCTGCAGTCCCAGTTGACAGGCAATGGTTTCAAGAAAATGAAGAGGGAAAAGAAACTGAAAATTGCAGAAAACCCTGAAGGTGTCCGCCAGGAACTGGCAGATCATTCGCTCCATCCCCTGACTCTGGATAAGAAATATTTCCCGATCAAAAACAGTCCGCTGATCATCAGCCTTGATCACAGCTCCAAGATGATACAGCAGGTTTTCTGTCCTGTTGGAAGTATGCAGATAAAACATAAAATCAGTATGCTTGGCAATTACAGTTCAGAGATAACAAAATCACAGAGTTGTCATCCCTGTAAGGAGTTACTTGGCAATTACTCAATAACGGTTTATTATACTTTGCCTGGAACTCCCGCATATTCATAGATGGAGTATAAAAGTCCGGCCAGGATACCGATTGCAAAAAAGAGCCGCAAGCGCCTGTCCCAGGGAACCGGTTCCCCTCCTGACATATACTGCAGGAAAGCAATAATGAGGTAGGTAATGCCGGCAACAAATGGTGCTGTCTGCACTATCTGCCAGAGTGTTGCGGTAAAACTTGACATGCTGTCTGCCCCAAGGCGAAGATTGAACATGACATACAGGACAGCTGAAATATAAAACGAACCTTTTCTCTCAATACCTTTCATATGAAATCACTTCACTCACTCTATTTTCCCGAAACAACTATCTATTCAGTCAGACAGTTTCCGCTTTTTCTGCTTTTTTCACCACTCCATCTTCTGAGAATTGCTGAAGACACACTCAATATACATGCTGAAGGAAACCAGGCAACCGATACTTTCCGCAAGGCAGGACTCTGCGCCGAACATATTCCCGCCCCCCTGGGAGAAGATCTGGGTCGGTTCGTTCATCTTCTCCAGGATATTAAAAACAGGAAGGATAATTATGGTTCCCAGCTCAGCGGCCTGACTCTGGCTGCCATGTCCGGATCAGACAATCTTTCGGAAGATTCCGAACAACAGATCCTCAACTCTATTCTCGGACGAAAACAACCTGTCAGAAAAGAGACAGGGAAAGATAAACAGGAATCACTCTGGCAGGCCAGACTTGTCCTTGCACTGGGAGAGCTGCTCGACCTGGAAGAAGAGGAAATAGCCCTGCAACTTGCTTCCCTTCAGGCCGAAGAAGCAGAATTATTCCAGGAACTGATGGGAGATGATGCTCCCCTGCAAGACGGTCCGGCAAGAGAATTATCTCTTATCAGGCAGAACATGGACCCGCCCCACCCAGGAAATATGAAAAAACGCCTGGAAAGCTGGAAACAGCTTTACCGGGAAGGCAGCGTTCCAGCCTGCGATATGCTGGTGACAACAGAAAAAGACGTAAGTGAACTGATTTTTGAATTCTATGAAAAAAGCCATCAGAGAACAGCCGTCCACCTGGGTCAGGTGACATTGCCCGCACTGATCCACACAGACATTCACGAAACTGTTGAAGCCATCCGCGAATTTCGTGAACTTGCCATGAAACCATTGGCTGACTTTTCCCGTCTGATCAGAAGGCTGCGCAAAAGCGAGCGACTGGAAAAGAAAATTGATTTTGATTCTGTCTTCTCCGAATTCACCCCCGACTGGGAAGCGGCCCTGGAAACTCACTTCCCTGCAGAAAAATTCGGACGTATCCCTGCAGGTTTTTTCTCCCTTGCCAATACATCCATCCCGCAACTTCTGGGGGCTGAAAACGACAGTCATTCGAACGAAAATGTAATCCTTACTCTTGTGGATATCAACAGCAGGTATAAGGATTGATCGTCATCACAGGACAAGGTGCGGAGCGGACGACCTTATCCGCCACACTACCGAACATGATTTTCTCTAACCCTTTATATCCATGGGTACCCATAATGATGAGATCGGCATCCAGCTCGTCGGCATGATCAACAATCTGTTCTGCCACATCTCCCATCAGAACCTTGAAATGCAGTTCAGATACTCCTGCTTTGCGGCAGAATTCTTCCAGCTCATCACAGAAAGAGGCCATTTTTTTCTCGGCACTCTCGACAAGTTCTCCCTCCAGGGTGGGAATGGTCATCTGGGGTACAAAAAAACCAGAGTAGTCCTCGAAGTTCTGTACAACAAAAACCAGATACATGGAACCGTTAAATCTGCCTGCAAAATAAGCGGCGGATTCGGCAATAATTTTCGCATTATCTGAGAAATCCACTGGAGTCACGACCTTTTTAATCTCGCTGATTATACTCATATTCTCCTCCATTTTCTGAATCTGAGACTACTGAAACCATGGAACAGGTAACGAAGTTTTCAACTTTTTGTTTTTTTATACTTCTTCTTCTAAATAACAAAAGTTATCTTGATTACCCATGAAATTCAGCCAAATTGTGGATGTGCCTGTTTGATCAGGCTAGCCTACGGTCAAAAATCACTGGAAATCTCAATTGATAAGGAATTCAAATGAAAATGTGTCAATCCAGATCATTTTATAATCAGTCTAATGTGATTTTTGAAATACGCCTGATAAAACAGGCCCAATCCCCAGATTCACAAATATCAGGCTGCGTTTCATACGTAATCAGAAAAGTTATTTTTAAATTTGACCCGGCAACGCCCAGGTGAAACGCTGATTAGTATTTCTGGTTTATGAGAGATCAGGGTGTCACAGATTTTTTCAGGTCATTTTGTTCATCTTTACCTGCCTGTACAGTAAAAGAGACCGAGAAACGGGGTACCTGTGAATAATTACGTATAAACGGCTGAACCATTTCCGACCATTCCTTTTTTCCGACGTTTCCTTATTATCTCACAGAGATCCTTTATTGGCAAGATCCTGAATCCGTTGCAGACAACAATCCCACAGCAGGAAAACTTCTGTTTCACCACTCTCACAACCTTCCTGCGGAAAATATATTTGACAAACGGAAATAATCCGATATCCTTGCATGTAACACATTGTAGCACACACAATCCCTTCAATAAAAGAGCTGGGGATTAAAGGTAACTGGTCACGGGGGCAACATCTTTATGATTTCATTACCTCTAAACCAATGCCGTTAACTTGTGTCTGTCCATAAAGGAGGAATTTTGTTCGAGATCAAAGCGCACGGGATATTTTACCGCAGGCATATAATTGATATCGGAGTCTACGCTTACCTCCGATGATAAATTTTTTCGGGCAACGCAGATATCGGGTAAGAAGACCAACTATGGACAGGTACTAACTTAAGATATGAGTCCCATTCCGACCTCGTCGGCCAAGGTCGGAATTGGACTTTCCTGAACCATCTTGTCCTTAAGTTAACGACATTGACATCTAAACTGAAATTGCTCGAAAAACAAAATATACAGGTCATCCAATTGAATACCATTAAAGCTATATCCATCAGTGACAGAAAAGGGATGCGAAAAAAAAACGTGAACTCCTCGACCCTGATTGAAAATTTTGGACTGGAAAATGATGCCCACGGAGGAAAATGGCACCGCCAGGTGAGTTTTCTAGCCCAGGAAAGCATCAATTTCATGCGTGAAAAAGGTTTGGATGTGGTGGCCGGGAATTTTGCGGAAAATATTACGACAGAAGGAATCAACCTGGTGGAACTGCAGGTGGGAAGTCACCTGAATATGGGTGAATGTGAAATTATCATTTCTCAACTTGGAAAAATCTGCCATAACCGTTGCGCCATCTATCACCAGGCCGGAGACTGTGTCATGCCGAGAGAAGGAATCTTCGGTATTGTCAACCGGGGCGGCAGAATATCTGTAGGGGACACCATATCCATTCCCGGCAGAATATCCGCAACAGCTGCCCTTCTGGCAACCGACAGTGATGAAAAAGAATTCGGTGAAGATTTACGGAGGATAATAATTGAAAAAAAAGCTCCCGCCTTTATCCGGTTTGACAGCCTTAACGATAAAAACAGGGATCAGGCTCAAATCCTGACAGATCTGACTGAAACGCAGAAAATCGATGACATCATTCTTTTTGATCCATCGGGCAGTTACGGTCTTACCCTGACCGGTTTTGAAAAAACTGACCCTCAAAAAAATGTATACAGAAAGAACTCATCTACTCTCCACCTGTGCAGCAATGCAGACGAACTTTTTCTGTGAGTGATGCTGAAAGCGTTGTGACCGTGGCTTAAGACCCAGCCATATTCAGGCAAGAAGCTCGTTTATCAGGTTTCGGTATTTTCTCTCTATTATGTGCCGTTTCTTCTTCAGCGTGTTGGTCAGTTCTTCTCCCTGGCGGAATTCTCCGTCAAGAAATGTGATGTTCTGTAATTTCTCATAGGGCTTGAAACCCTGCCTGGGCAGAAGAATACGATTGATGTCACCCCGTACCAGATCAAGAACCTTACTGTCATTGAAAAATTCATCACTGCTTTTTCTCAGTCCCTCGACCTTTCCGGCAACATATTCCTTCAGCTCCTCAACGTTTGGTACCAGCAGGGCCCCCAGCCCCCGTTTATCCTGACCAACCAGCACAGCGTCCTGAATAAAGGGAAAGCGGGTAATGGCATTCTCTATTCTGGTGGGATCGATATTTTCACCGCTGGACAGCACAATTATTTCTTTGGATCTCCCTGTAATAACAAGCTCTCCGTTTATGGTCATGCGTCCCAGATCACCGGTTCTGAAGAAACCGTCTGCTGTAAAGGATTTTTTATTTTCTACATCATTCCCGTAATATCCAGGAGTAACTTGAGCACCTTTAACCTCTATATGCCCCTCCTTTCCCGGAAAAAGAGTTTCTCCCTCTTCACCGACGATCCGTAACTCAGTACCGGCAACAGGGGGCCCAAGTGTTCCCCAGGTTCGACATGACAGCCCGCGTCCGGCAATAGCCGGAGAGCATTCCGTCATACCATAGGCGTTAACAATACGAATCCCGACAGCATCAATCCACTCTTCAAGGTAAGCGGCAAGGCTTCCTCCCCCACTTATGGCGAGCCTGAGTCTTCCCCCGAAACGCTGCCGAACCATCGACAGTTTTCCGTCAGCTATTGTATAAAATGGAAACAGCAGTAACATGACAGCAAGGGACGAGCATTTTTCCGCCATAACCTTCATCATCTTACGTTTTCTGAAGACCGGCATTCTCCCGAGAAGTTTTCTTTTATTCTTCCTGTAGGTGACAGAAATCCATACCAGAGAGAAGAATAGCTTCCCTGCCATCTCACTCTTTCTTTTTACACCACTCTGGACTTTTAAATAGAGCGATTCCCATACCCGGGGTACCGTTGCAACCAGGGTCGGTCTGTACTGTTCAAGATCTCCTGCAAATCGTTTAATTGACGAATAGATCAGGGTAGTGCCGCGGGCAAGTGCCACATATTCAGCAGTTCTCTCGAAGATATGCCAGCTCGGTAGAATTGAGAGCCAGGTATCTTTTTCCTCCAGTTCAATAACACCGGGTACGACATTGACATTATGCATTATATTGGCATGGGTCAGCATCACCCCTTTTGGCATTCCAGTTGTTCCCGAAGTATAGATAATCGTAAGGATATCATCGGGGGAATTCCGCTCTCCCTCGGAAAGAAACGAAACAATATCTTCTCTGTTATACTCCCGGTCCTTCAACAGGCTGATGCACGACAGGTATCCATCTGCAGCACATTCCTTTCCTATCTCTTCCAGGACAAATTTCTTTTTCAACTGGGTACAATGCTGCAGAAAAGATTTATGATTTTCAACGAGTTTTTCATTTTCAGCTATGAAAAAAGAAGCTGTCGAATTTTCAACAATAAACTGCAATTCCCGGGCAGGTGTATCGGCACCCCGGGGAACATTCACAGCACCGAGCGACATGAGTGCCAGGTCACTCACCATCCAGTGATATTGATTATCGGAGAGAAACATGACTTTATCTCCTCTGCCGACCCCGTGTCTGCGAAACCCTCTGGCCAGGATCAGCACATCCTCCAGGAGCATTTCGTAGGAAATACGAAATTCCCTCCCTCCGACATTATAAATATAGGCAATATTCTTTCCGTATTTCTTTACACAGGAGACAAGAAATCTGAACAAAGTATCCGGATTGTCAAATTCCGGCAGTACAGCTGCATCAATATCCACCGAACACGTCGTCATTTTTCTCCCCAATGGATGGCGATAGTACCGAACATGAATTTTTTAAAACCGACCTTGCCAAAACCGGCTTCACTGAAGAGTTCAGCCAGCTCGTCAGCCCTATGAAATTCCATTGTGGAACCGGTCAAGTAGGTATAAGCCGACTCATCATCGGCAATCATCCTGCCGAGGACAGGAATACAGAAACGAAAATAAAAACGAAGAAAGGGATAGAGCAGGTTTTTTTCAGGTGGCGTTGTGTCCAGGCAGACAACCCGGCCGCCTGGTTTCATAACCCGATAAACCTCACGCAACACCTTGAGACTGTCATCCACATTGCGTAGAAGATACCCGAAGGTGACGGCCTCAAAGATCTCATCAAAAAAAGGCAGACTGTTGGCGTCACAGGACTGCCATACAATCGGTTTTTCTCCAAACCTCCTGCGGGCCTCCTCAAGCATACCGATGGAGAAATCCGCACCAACGGGTTTTACGGTGTTGGATTGTTCAAGCATGAGAGCCGCTATGTCTCCGGTACCGGTTGCCAGGTCAAGAACCCATCCTCCCCCGGAAACATCAGTTTTTTTTACAACAAATTTCCGCCATTTCTGATCCCGGCCCAGGGTCATGACACGATTCATCATGTCATACCGTTCTGCAATACCATCAAACATTTTCCGTACGCCCGGCCCCTTACTCAAAACAATATCCTCTCAAAGTCATCTCACTCTCCAGTATTTTGTGAGCAGCGGTCAATCATCAGCACGGAGCCGATCCCGGTGTCCGCGGAAATGGTATAACTTCCCTTATATTCTTCATTCCAGTGACAAACTGGACCAGTCGCTCAAAGCCCAGGCCAAACCCGGCGTGGGGCACAGTTCCGTAACGACGGAGATCAAGATACCACCGGTATTCCTCAAGATCGATACCTGTCTCAACCATTCTCGATTCCAGAATACTGTATCTTTCTTCACGCTGACTGCCGCCTACCAGCTCTCCAATTCCGGGGACGAGGATATCCATGGCCGCAACGGTTCTGTCATCCTCATTGACGCGCATATAAAATGGCTTGATTTTCGCGGGGTAATCGGTGACAACAAGGGGTCTTTTGAACACTTCTTCCGTCAGGTAACGTTCGTGCTCGGACTGCAGATCAATACCCCATTGCACAGGATAATCAAATTGTTTCTTTGCTTTTAAAAGCAGATCAACAGCTTCTGTATAGGTCACATGGGCAAATTCTTTTTCCACAACCTGACCAAGTTTTTCAAGCAGTCCTTTCTCTATGAATTTATTGAAAAGTTGCAGGTCTTCCGAACAGTTTTCCATGATATCTTCAAGCAGGTATTTCATCATCTTTTCGGCTACAACCATATTTCCCCTGAGATCACAGAAAGCCATTTCAGGTTCAATCATCCAGAATTCAGCAAGATGTCGGCTTGTGTTCGAGTTTTCAGCCCTGAACGTGGGACCAAAGGTATACACATCACCGAGAGACAGGGCATACACCTCAGCCTGTAACTGACCGCTTACGGTCAGACCGGCCTGTTGTCCAAAAAAATGACTCCCTGATTTTCCATCCCCTGCAGTTATCACCTGGAACATTTCACCGGCACCTTCACAGTCACTGGTGGTAATTATCGGTGTATGCACCTGGATAAACCCTCTTTCCTGAAAAAAACGATGAACACTGTAACCGAGCCTTGAACGGACACGGGCAACAGCTCCCAGGGCATTTGTTCTCGGACGCAGATGACTGATCTCCCGCAGGAATTCAAACGAATGCCTCTTTTTCTGCAACGGGTAAGTCTCCGGATCCGAAGAACCGACAATGCAAATATCGGTCGCATGTATTTCCACATCCTGCCCCTTTGCCGGTGACTTTTTTAATTCTCCCTGCACTCTGACGCTGCAACCGGTTGAGAGCTGCCTGATTTCAGAATGATAATTGTCCAGATCACTGCCCGCAATAACCTGGATATTTGCGAGACAGGAACCATCATTGATTTCTATGAAGGAAAAACTGCCGCTGTCTCTTCGGGTTCTGACCCATCCCTCAACATTGACTTTCGTGTTAACGGGCTGTTCTGCGAGCAGGGTACGAATACGCTTGTTCATCTGTTCACCATTTCTCATTGCATTTTTTAATTAATACATAAAAAACAAAAAGTTATCATCAGTATGGGTAGTTACACAAATAGAATCCTTCGTTTCCAGAAAAACAAACTGCGGCGAGACAACCCACAGTCACGAATTTTCAAATGAAACTTGTGTTAACTTTACAACATATATTCTGACCGAACATTGGCAAGGGCAGCGAAAAGGGATTTTTTTGCCAACGGGTTTTTATCATAAAGAGACGTCAACAACTTCCGTACACTTTCCCTCCTGCTCCTGTCGCTGAAAGGACAGAAGTTTTCAACGGGCAGAAAACCCAATTCCCCGCCGATCATCTTCACCTCACTTTTCTCCAGGTAAGCCATAGGCCTTATGAGCTCAAGTTTTCCCCCGAACAGTTTCTGAACAGGAACCATAGTTGAAATATTGCCACTGTAAAGAATATTCAAAAAGAATGTCTCGATAAGATCATCCATATGGTGCCCCAGGGCAATCTTGTTGAATCCCCTCTGGCGTGCCAGATCAAACAACTGGCTTCTCCTGTTTCTGGCGCATTGGAAACACGATTTAAGCTGATCCGTCCTCCCCCATGCGGGGTCGATGGTATATGCAATTGCTAATTTTTCAAGCTGTTTTCCAATTGATTTCTCGGGATCAATGGCATCGGGATGATCACGCCAGAAGCCATGGTCAATAATCTGGACCGTAACTTCGTAAGATATGGGTGCCTTTTTCCGCCAGCTTTTAAGAATCCAGGCCAGAGTCAGACTGTCAATACCACCTGAAACAGCAACCATGACCCGATCACCATCATCGAGCATGGAATAATCGTGCATTGCCCTGCCTATTTTCCTGTTAACATGCGAAGGAAGGCAAAAATTTCTATCCATTACAAAAACCGGCATGGCCGAACTCTATGGCTCGGCCTGAAAAAAGTAATGTGAATCCCAACTGTGGCAGAACAACCCTCGATCGTAAATTTTCAGGTGAAAGAGAGAGAAATCCGATCGCCTGCTGGTGAAATGTAACTTCAGATCGGGGCAAACACTTTATGATTTTACAGCCTGCGAGCAATTGCGGTGGAATACCAGAGAGTCTATCTGAGAATAGTCCTTTTCCCCAACTCTGCGTTAATGTGAAAAATGCCTATCCCTGGACTGACTTCACGGTTAGAAAGAAACATGTTCTTGCCTGAATCCATCAAAGGATGGACCATAGAACAACGAGTGATTCTTTCAAGCAGGTTTGTTTGTGAGTTTTACGGATGCATTTCAGAATGTTATCAAGGGAAACACCACAAAGCCGTCACGCTCAGAAAATAATCTTCTAAAGTAACTACTCACAGGAGTAGCAATTATGTGATTTTATTACCCATGAAATTCAGCCAAATTGTGGATGTGCCTGTTTTATCAGGCTGGCCTACGGTCAAAAATCACTGAAAATCTCAATTGATAAGGAATTCAAATGAAAAAGTGTCAGTCCAGATCATTTTATAATCAGTCTAATGTGATTTTTGAAATACGCCTGACAAAACAGGCACATCCCCAGATTCCCAAATAACAGGCTGAGTTTCATATGTAATCAGAAATAATTTTGTAGACAGCCAGAATCGGATGTCCTGTTAATGGCGATTTCATTGATTTATTATTGAGGAGCATGGTGATGGTATCAATTCCTGCTCCAGGTATGCGCTTCAGAGATTTAATGATATGAAAAAAAACAGGACTCAGTCAAGGAAGAACAGGAAAGGTTTTTAATTCACTTTATCTCTGTTTTTCTTCCCATAGCGGGAGTCTTGTCAGGTTTATGGGAAAATGATTGCGGAAATTAAAAAAAGATTTAAGGGAGATTTGAATGTCAATTAAGGCACTTGCGCTGGAATTGTATCGTGCCCACAGAGTGGTGCATGAGACCAGGAGAACTTTGGAAAAAGCGTCTGCCGATGAGCAGGAAACATTGCAGAATAAACTTAAAAAAGCAGAAAATG
>NZ_JBPLBA010000098.1:0-10823 GCF_054039375.1 Desulfomarina sp.
CGGTCATCCTCCGCCGATCATTGGAAAGATGGCCAGCATGCAGTTTTCGTCCAGTGTTGAATCGAAAGCTGCATGCCTGGAATTGATCATCAGTACACCGACCTCTTCCCGGTCAATAGCAAGGGAGTCAACTATATCCCCGACCGTTGTTCCATCCGGGATTTCCCGGTCCTCAACCTTGAACCGGGAATCCCTGAAATGGGCAAAAAGTTTGATGGTTACCCGCATCTAGAAATCCCAGAACGTGGCGATTTCCTCATCGCTGAAATCAAAGACAGTATTGTGAGGCGGCAGCGGCTCGGTGTAAAAGAACTCGGGTAATCTGTCATCAGCCGCAGTGAAACCGGCAGCAGTGTTGAACGCGCGCTCCGTCTTGAGAATGCTCTGTCCCAGACTCACAACATCATCTCCGGTCAGGCTGAGATCGAACCGGGCGTTGAGCATATCCACCAGGGCCGGGAGGCATGTTTCATTGTCAAGGGCGGCAAAGGCGATAAAGAGACACATGCCGGTGGAATCGATGGCGGCGGTGGCCACCTGCAGGTTCCTGGACAGTTCGACCTGGCCCTCCTTGGTCAGGGGGTCGACACTGCCGCCGACGTTGAGAATATTGGTGGCAATTGTATATCCCATGGTATGATCAGCGCCCTGGGTTGAGGTGGCATAGGTTATGCCGATACCCTTGATGGCCCGGGGATCGTAGGCGGGAATGGCCTGGTTCTTGACCACCGGAACCCTGGTGAGCCCGAAAGCCCTGCCCACGGCTCCGGCGCCGTTGCCGATAATGCGACCGAGAGCACTCCCTCCGGCTACTTCTTCTTTCAGAATTCTGCATACACCGGCACCGTCACCAAATTCGAGCACACCACCCTCCATGGCTACCCCCATGGCCACTGAAGTCTCAATGGTGTCTATGCCGATGTCATCCATGATTCTGTCGGCTTCGGCAATATGATCGAGGTTTTCAACACAACAGTCAGCCCCCATGGCCCAGATGGATTCATATTCAAACCCGGAGGTGAGTTTTTCCTTTTTGGCATCATGATAGACCTGGGAACACTGGATGACGCATCCCGGGTGACAATTATGCTTGACCCTGCCGCCCCGTTCGAGGATGGTGTCATGCATGGTTTCACCGGAAATGGCTTCATGGCCGTCAAACTGACCACTGGTGAAGTTACGGGTGGGCAGTCCCCCGGCTTCGTTGATGATGTTGACCAGGACATTGGTTCCATATTGACCGAGTCCCTGGCTGATCGGGTGGTCAACAAGCGCCTTGGCAAAGATCCGGTTGGCCTGCTTGAATTTGTCCGGATCGGCAATGGCCACCTTTCCGTCTCTGGGGTCGATGGTGATAAATTTAATTTTCTTGGAGCCCATGACGGCACCAAGACCCCCACGGCCACTTGATCTGAGACCGCCATCCGGATCCTTGATGGAAATATTTGCGGCACCGAGCCGCATTTCTCCGGCCTGGCCGATGGTGAGGACGGCCTGCTTGCCTTCAAGCCGGTTATCGAGGACGGAGAGAACTTCAAAATTGCCCTTGCCTATCAATTCTGTTTCTTCATTGATGGTGATGCCCTCGGGAGTCAACGCCAGGCTGTACCATTTATCCGTATCCGGTTGACCTTCAATGATGATGGCCTTGCATCCTGCCCTGGCGAGGAGTTGTGCGGCTGTTCCACCTGCGTTAGACTCTTTAATGGTGCCGGTGAGGGGGCTTTTGGCACCGATGGAGATTCGTCCGGAGTTTGCGGCAACGGTGCCCGAGAGCAGACCCGGAGCGATAACCAGTTTATTGGCAGGACCAAGGGGGTGACAGGTGGGTTCCACTTCCGCCGCGACAATGGTTGAGGTGAGGCCGCGACCACCGTGTCCCGCCCATTGTGCCGGAACTTCCTCAACAGATGTGGTGAGAGTGGACATGTTTACACGAAAAATTCTATCAGTCATATTTTTCTCCTTTTGTCTGAAAATCCGCGACTTATGGTTGTATTGCCGCAGTCGGGATTTTTATTGTTTTTTTGTGGCTCGGTCATAGAGTCCGGCCATGCCGGTTGATGCAGATGGACGGAAAGTGAACAACAGAGCCTGAACCGTCATTGTTCATAAAGAACCTTGCCACAATCCCGCAGGTTATAACCTCCCAGGGAAAGAATTGTTTCATGAAAAGTGCTGTCTTCCCGAATCAGATCCAGAACGGTTTTTACCTTGCTCTCTCCAAGAAAAGCTTTTGGTATAATGAGATCGTAACGTTCTTCAGCAACAGGCACGAAGTCAAGACCCAGGGCATTGGCGGCAGCCCTGATCCCCAGCCCAGCATCCACGCTGTTGTTGGCCACCGCTGCGGCCACCGACATATGGGTATATTCTTCGTGGCCGTACCCCTGGATGTCAGCAGGATCGATTCCCTCTTCAGCCAGAATCTTGTCGGTCAACAGTCGAGTGCCTGCGCCATTCTGGCGATTGATAAAAGTATGACCTTTATCCGCCAGATCTTTGAAACCCTGAATGTTTCCAGGATTTCCGGGGGCGACAATCAGACCCTGCTCCCTGTAGCAGAGGTTGACGAGCTGCAGGGGAATATCCTTTAGAAATCGCCTGATAAAAGAAATATTGTATTCACCTGTATTCTCATCGAGCAAGTGAGTTCCGGCAATATGGGCTTCGCCCCTCCTGATGGCCATAATTCCACCCATGGAACCCACATGGGCGGACGATATACGGACAACGGGGCGTTGCCGATACAGCTGATTAGCCAGCAGATCAAGGATATTGTCGTGGCTGCCTATGAAAACAAGAGTCGCGTCAATCTCGTTGCGGGAGCGGAGAAGCTCGATCTTCACCTTCTCCCCGGCGCCCACGCCTTCGCTGCCGGTGGGGATGGTGAGCAGGCCGTCTCCACGAACCAGAGACATGACAACACCGGCACCTTTACCGGAAGGAGTGGCCATGAGGGTTTCACCCACCCTGCCCAGGGTGATCTGGACGAACTGGTCGACGCCCATGGCAGAGTGGAGGGGACGGGACATGACTGCTTCAATGATTTGCGGGTCGGGCAGTGGTAATGCCAGAAAATCATATATCATTTCACGGACAAAAAGACGCATGGTGAGCAGAGCGGAGACGGGATAACCCGGCAGGCCGATTACAGGTGTATCTTCGACCATTGCAAGAATGACTGGTTTTCCAGGCTTGATGGCCACCCCGTGAATAATGACTTCTCCCACTTCGGACAGGACCCTTGCACTGTAATCTCTGGTCCCGGCAGAAGCACCCGCGTTGAGGATGACTATATCGTTTTTCCGGGCCGCAGCCCTGATTGTTTCCTTGAGTTGTTCCGGATCGTCAAGCACCGGCAGGCCTCGTGAGGCCACGCAACCCCATTCATTGAGATAACCTGCAAGAATCCGCGAATTGAATTCGATAATATTCCCGGCCTTCGGGGCCTGGTCCGGCTGGATAAGTTCTGATCCTGTGGGAATCACACAGGCCTTCGGGGGACAACGGACTTCTATCTCAGTTACTCCAGTGGCCAGCATGGCACCCTGGTCAATAGGTCGGATCCTGTGTCCCTCCGGCAGGATCAGTTCCGTTGCCACCAGATCTTCACCGATGGTCCTGACGTGCTGCCAGGGGGTGGCGGGCATGTGCAGTTCCACATGGTCTTTGTCGACCTCATGAACATCCTCAATCATAACGACAGCGTTAAACCCTTCCGGAATGGCATTTCCAGTGTTGACGGGAACAAACCTCTCCCTGCTCAGCCGGACGGGAGCTGCCTCGGTGGCGCTGCTCAGGTCGGCAAAATGGACAGCAATTCCGTCCATTGCGGCCGCGTTGTAGGAGGGGGATGACCTGTGGGCAAAAACCGGGTGGGCGGTAATGCGGCCCAGGGAATCGTCGACTTTGACACTCTCCACCGGAGATTTTCTGTAGAACCCGTATTCTTCGAGTGCTTTTTTCCAGATGGTCAAGGCTTCTGCCAGGACCGTATTGCGTACATATATATTGTGTTGTCTGCTCATTGGTAGAGATATACAAGAACCTGATCATTCATGGAAACACCCTGGCTTTCCTCATCAATCACAAAAAATCCATCGGCCCGTGAGAGGGTGGAGATGGAACCGGATTTTCCAAGGATCGGGTAGGCCGTCCATGTGTCGTTCTCGAGTTTGAGTTTTACCCGCACCAGATCACGTCTGCCGGCAGCGGAATTGATATTACGGCTTAAAATACAGTTCAGGCCAGGCCTGGGAAGAATTTCGTTTTTCCCCTGGAGGGCGCGGATCGCCGGGCGGACAAAGAGATCAAAACAGACCAGGGCGGAAACCGGGTGACCTGGAAGACCAAAGAGTGGAGTGTCACCGCTCATGCCGATTAAAATGGGTTTACCCGGTTTGAGAGCGACACCGTGGACAAGGATTCCGGGGGGGCCGAGGGCCTCCACCGCCTGTTCACCGAGATCCCGTACACCAACGGAACTGCCCCCGGAAAAGAGCACGATATCATTTTCCTGTACAGCTTTTTCAAGAGCGGGAAAAAAAATGTCCTTATGATCAGAAACGATTCCGTAGTCGGTTACTTCTCCACCAAGTCGCCTGACCATTCCGGTGAGAGTCAGTGAATTTATGTTTCTTATCTGACCGGTCAGGGGTTTTTCCTGGAAAGGAATTATTTCATCGCCGGTGGAGACAATACCGACCCTGATTTTTTTATACACATTGATTTCGGCAATTCCAAGGCCGGCCAGCAGTCCAAGATCCTGGGGGCGGAGAAGATGTCCGCTGTTCAAAGCTGTGGTGTCCTGCTTTATATCCTCGCCTTTTTTGATAAGGTTTGTTCCGGCGCCCACTCCCTTGATGACCTCAATCATAGTGTCATCCACGGGAACGGTATGTTCAAGCATAACGACACTGTCGGCTCCTGATGGCAGCAGGCCGCCTGTCGGGATTTTAAAACAACACCCTTTTTTGACCTTGCCCTGCGCCATTTCCCCCATGATCACTTCTCCTGTAATATTCAGGTAACAGGGCATTGAATGACTGGCACCAAATGTGTCCGCCGCTCTCACCGCATAACCATCCATGGTTGAACGGTCCGTTTCCGGTAGATCTTCAGGAGAGATAACAGGATGGGAGAGGATTCGATCAAGAGCCTGATCCAGGGGGATCTGTTCTTCCTGCCTGGTCAGATTTTCAAGATTTTGTCTGAGAATCAGAAGGGCCTTTTCAACCGTAATCAAACCGGTTCTGCCGAGCATGTCTCTGGGATTGTCTGAGTTAGTCATGACCTGATCATTGTCAGTTTAATTCGGGGAATATTTGCAAGAAGAGAAGACAATTCTTCTTTGGGTACGGTTTTTCCGGAAAGTACACACTGTTTGATCTGTGAAAACAGCGAAGGACGTTTTGCCAGATAATTCAATAAATGTCCAGTCTTTATGGTGATGGAATTTCGCAGCAGTGCCTCACCCCGTTCAAAAGCGATGGAGTTAAACAGTTTGAGCGTGACAGTAATTTTTTCTGTTTCTCTATTGGCACTGTTTTTTTTGTCCGGTATAGTGCGCAGGGCGGCATGGAAACTGTTCCGTCTGAATATTGCCCCCGCAAGTCCAGGCATGGCTGCTGAAAGTGCAAGGACGGGTTTTTTACCGGAAAGAGGGGTGGTGAGATCATCTACAGCCGTGCCATCCAGGAAAATTGTCTGCACAATATCCGCGATGTAATCCACTGTAAAACCTGGCAGCCTGTTGAGAAAACGGGCGACAGGTTCATTTGGCGGACATTTTATTTCTATTCCTGACTGTAACAGAGTAGTATAAAATGATATGTCCCGGGGATCGATCGTGAGAGAAAGTTCCGCTGGTGGTATGGCTTTTTCCATAGACGATGCTCGAATTATTGTTGAATCCTGAACCGTTCCGGATTCGGAGAAAGGGGAAAGGATCGATGTCCGGTTTCATATTAGAATATTTCGGTGATTTTAGCAAAGCTAATGTAATTGGTCACAGGGGTAGCAACTCTATAATTTTATTATTTCTGAAGTTAATGTGGGATACGGGAGTCAAGATATCTTTTATTATAAACATCCAAAAACGGACAGACAATGACAGTTGACAGGTTGAAAAAATATGCGGGATATTCCGGTTTTTCCGGTCCCGTGGTACTGGTGATAATGGATGGTGTGGGCATCGGTGCCGGTGATGAAAGTGATGGCGTCCATGTGGCATATACCCCGGTTCTTGACCGGCTTTACCAGGAAAAACTGTTTACCCGTCTGAAGGCCCACGGATCCGCGGTCGGCCTGCCGTCGGAAAAGGATATGGGGAATTCCGAGGTGGGGCATAATGCCCTTGGTGCCGGCAGGATTTTCTCACAGGGGGCTCAGCTGGTGAATGATGCGATATCTTCCGGATCGGTTACTGCAGGATCAAGTTGGGAAAATATACGACAATGTGCCGGGGCGGGTGGAACAGTACATTTCATCGGTCTCGTTTCCGATGGTAATGTGCATAGCCATATAGATCATCTTTTTGGCCTGCTTGAGCAGTGCTCAGCAGACGGATTTAAAAGAGTCAGGGTGCACGCCCTTCTGGATGGACGTGATGTGGAGCCCAGAAGCGCCCTGAATTATATCAAACCCCTTGAAGAGAAATTGTCCCGGCTTTCGGAGCGCGGAGCTGATTATAAAATTGCTTCCGGGGGCGGCAGGATGATCACCACTATGGATCGCTATAATGCAAACTGGTCCGTTGTGGAAAGGGGATGGAAAGCCCATGTTCTTGGGGAAGGAAGGTTTTTTTCATCGGCTTCCGAGGCGGTGTCAAGTTATTACAGGGAAGACCCGGCGATGACGGATCAATATATGGAAAGTTTTGTCATTGCGGAGGATGATATTCCCGTTGGTACCATTGAGGATGGGGATGGTGTCATATTTTTTAATTTCAGGGGAGACCGGGCCATTGAGATATCCAGGGCATTTGAGGAAGAGGATTTCAGTGAATTTGACCGGGTGAGAAAACCTGATGTTTTTTATGCCGGATTGATGCAGTATGACGGCGATGCTGAAATACCAGCGAATTACCTGATCGAACCGCCGGCCATAGACAGAACCCTCGGAGAGTATCTCTGCGCGTCGGGAGTGAGTTCTTTTGCCATCTCAGAAACCCAGAAGTTTGGCCATGTGACCTATTTCTGGAACGGTAACAGGTCCGGCTATATTGATGAGGCGCTTGAGCTTTATGAAGAAATTCCGTCTGACAGGATTGAATTTGATCTGCGTCCCTGGATGAAAGCGGCGGAGATTACTGACAGGGTTCTTGAGATAATTAGTGAGGGCAACCATAAATTTATTCGCCTCAATCTGGCAAACGGGGACATGGTGGGGCATACCGGATTCCCGGCTTCTATCCGTATTGCTGTGGAAACTGTTGATATTTCGCTGAAAAGAATACTTGATGCAGTCCAAAAAGCCGGCGGAGTTGCCGTTATAACAGCTGATCATGGCAACGCCGATTGTATGTGGAAGGAGAAAAACGGCACAATTACACCCATGGTGGCTCATACCCTTAACCCAGTGCCTTTCATAGTGAAGGATTACAGCGACAGTAACTGTTTTACTCTGGATGAGATCGAAAACCCGGGACTGGCCAATGTTGCAGCGACCCTGTGTGTTCTTCTCGGTTTCAGTCCGCCGGATGATTATGAACCATCACTGCTTCAATGGAACCCCTTCGCGGAGGATTGTTGACGGAAGACTATGACTGAACGAATCAGCAAATCGGCAAAAAAAAGAAGATTCAAACAGGAAGAGGCGGCTGCCCTGGAGCTGTCCAATCTTTCCGACAGGGACCTCAAGGTGTTTCCCGGCAGCGATGCGGTGAAAGCTGAAATTTTAGCCTGCAGGGGACTCAAGGGTGGATCTCGGAAAAGACAGGTTAAATATCTTGCAAAGGTGATGCGACAGGATTCGATGGATGAACTGCTTGATTATCTGGCTGAGAAAAAAGGTTCAGCCCTGAAACGGACAATGGCCCATAAGGAAGCGGAGAGATTGAGGGATGTGGTCATCAATGAGGCGATGGATTTTCAGCAGTTCTGTCTGCAGAATGGAGAAGATTGGGAGCCGGACTGGCCCGGTGATGAAATTGCCTCCGTTGCTGCCGCCTATCCTTTGAACGAGAGAGAGTTGAGACAGTCCGTGTTCCAGTATACCAGAACACGGGTTCATTCCCATTACCGGGAAGTGTTCAGGATTCTGAAGGCGGCAGTAGACAAGAAAGCCATGCTGAACAGAATCAATCCGGAAAAGACCTGAATTGTAAAAATACCCACAAGTCAGCACCTCTTTGATTGTATTACCGCGAATTTATACTTTCTTGAATTCCCGGTAATACAATGCCAGTTAGACCTTAAAATTATTAACGATTGTTGTCAGCCTGCTGGAAAGATCATGCAAGGTGTCTGCGCTGGTTTTCACCTCACCGCTGCTTGCTGAAATATGCGTGGATGAGGTGTTGACTCTGGTGATATCCCTGGCAATGGAGTCTGCGACAACCGATATCTGGTTGACATTTTCATTAACTTCTCCCAGCCCCTGCGATGCCTGGGAAATGTTGGTTGCGATTTCCCCGGTCGCCGCAGACTGTTCTCCAACAGAGGTGGAAATGGTGGCGATTATTTCATTTACCTGCTTGATGACACTGCATATTTCATCAATTTCCTTTGTTGTACCCGAAGTGGTCACCTGAACTTCGTTGATCTGATTCTTAATATCGAAAGTCGCTTCAGCGGTCTGTTTGGCCAGTTCCTTGATTTCATTGGCAACCACGGCAAAACCTTTGCCCGCCTCTCCTGCCCGTGCCGCTTCGATTGTGGCATTGAGGGCCAGAAGGTTGGTCTGCTCCGAGATTTCCGTTATTGTTTCCGTAACCTTGTTGATGGCCTGGGCTGCAACAGAAAGTTCGCTGATTTTTTCGGATGTGCTTTCCGCCTGTTTAACAGCCTGTTCCGAAATGTCCCTGGCCTGCTCGGAGTTGGCCGCAATTTCACTGATTGTTGCCGTCATTTCTTCTGCAGCACTGGCCACCATTGTCGTATTTGTGGTCGATTCTTCCATGCCCGCGGCAACACTGTTCAGGTTTGAGCTCATTTCCTCAGCGGCAACGGCAACACTGTCTGAAAGTTGGGATGTCTCACCGGCATTGTCATGCAGTTGTCGGGAAATGGTGGAAAGACCTGTTGCGGACTGGGCCACTTTCTGGCTGTCTTCGGCAATCTGGGAGATTATTTTCTGTAGTTTTTCAATAAAAACATTAAACCAGGTTGCCATTTCACCAACTTCCTGTATCGGGGCCACGGGCAGCCGCATGGTGAGGTCTCCTTCACCTTCGGCAATATCTTTCAGGCCGGCAACGGCCTGGTTGATCGGCCGGATAAGGGCCTTCGAGGCAAAATAGATAAGGGTGGAAACAAGCAGAAGAGATATGGCACCGATTCCCATGGTGCTGTTTCTGATGGTCGTTGCTGCGCCAAGCAGTTCGTCACGGTTCTGGGTTATCCCTACGCTCCAGCCGGTGATCTTGATGGGAGCATAACCTGCGATCTTTTTGGTATTTTTGAATTCATACTGGTCTATACCACTTTTTCCGGCCAGCATGTTCCTGGTGATTGTCTCCATTCCCTTTAACGTGTTCAGATCGAGATTGAGTATGAATTTTTCCTTTGGATGAGCAATAATTACGCCGGAGTTGTTGATCATGAAGGCGTAACCCGTTTTACCGACGGTCTTGTCCGAAACCAGTTTTGTCAGGGTGGTTGCCTTCATGGGCATACCGAAAATGCCGAGAAATTCACCTGAATCCGAGATGATGGGGGCACAGACAACAGAAATGAGAACTCCTGTTGATTTGGAGCGAACCACATCCCCGACCACCGCTTTCAGGTTTTGCCTTGCCTGTTTGAAATAACCTCTGGAGGAGACATCAGAGCCCTTGTACTCTTTTCCTCCTGCTCTTTCACCTGTATACAATTTACCGTTCACATCGGTTACAAAAATACCGAGATAATTTGAGCCCAGGTGTTTATACTTTTTCTTCATATCAGCCCGAAGGATTTTTATATCTTCAACTGTTCCGGCTATTCCATTATTTTTTACCTTCTGTGCCACCGAGCGGACAAGGCTGTCTGATGCCAGGGCAAGCACAATTTTTTTCTCTTCAATGAGAATATGTTCCACCAGGGTCGCCAGGTCTTCGGCTCCCGACCGGGCATTGGTCGTCGCAAGGTGCTCAAGAGCCCTGGATGCTTTATTGGTTGAAAGATAGCCGACAACAAGAAGAGGGAGAATTACGGCAATACAGCCTCCGGCAATGAGACGGAATCCAATAGATTTAGTATTCATAATGGGTGTATAGTGTAATATTTTTGTAAACAGCCAGAACCGGATGTCCGTGTAATGGCGATTTCATTGATTTATTATTGAGGAGCATGGTGATGGTATCAATTCCCGCCCCAAGTATGCACTTCAGATATTTAATGGTATGAAAAAAAACAGGACTCAGTCAAGGAAGAACAGGAAAGATTTTAATTTATTTTATCTCTGTTTTTCTTTCTATAGCGGGAGTTTTGTCAGGTTTATGGGAAAATGATTGCGGAAATTATAAAAAGATTTAAGGGAGATTTGAATGTCGATTAAGGCACTTGCGCTGGAATTGTATCGTGCCCACAGAGTGGTGCATGAGACCAGGAGAACTTTGGAAAAAGCGTCTGCCGATGAGCAGGAAACATTGCAGAATAAACTTAAAAAAGCAGAAAATG
>NZ_JBPLBA010000099.1:0-20937 GCF_054039375.1 Desulfomarina sp.
ACACATGCCCTCTCGATGACATGCCGTAATTCCCTGACATTTCCTGGCCAGGAGTAACCGGAAAGCAGCTCCATGGCCTGATCAGAAATATTCACAATCTTCTTATTTAGTTTCTCTCTATAAATCGCCAGAAAATGGTGTACAAGATGGGGAACACAACCCTTTCTTTCACGCAGGGGAGGAAGGAGAATCTCAACCACTTTAAGTCTGTAGTAAAGATCTTCACGAAAACCACCCCTTTTTACTTTCTCCAGAAGATTGACATTGGTGGCCGCAATTATCCTCACGTCAACCTGAATGGATTTATCCTGCCCAACCGGAGTAAATGTCTGTTCCTGGAGAAAACGAAGCAGGCGCAGCTGCATCCTCGGAGAGATATCACCAATTTCATCAAGGAAAAGAGTCCCCCTGTCCGCGTGCAGCAGCCTGCCCTTGCGATCCCGGTCCGCCCCGGTAAAGGCCCCCTTCACATGGCCGAACAATTCACTTTCCAGCAGGTCCTCAGGGACAGCTGCACAGTCGACTTTGATGAGCGCCATATTTTTCCTGCCACTTTCCGCGTGCAGCGCCTCGGCTGCCAGTTCCTTGCCCGTCCCAGACTCACCTGTAATCAACACAGCAGTATCAACTCTACCCACATTCTCAATGAGATGGTAAACCGCCTGCATAGCCTCGCTGGATCCAATAAACTTTCGAAATCTGCTCCTCTTTTCCCCATGTGCTTCAGGGAGACCGAGGGTTATGTCTCGAGCCACGATAACAGCCCCGTCGAATTCACCTGCACTGTCCTCCAGGGGGGCGGCATTCAGGCTGACCATACGAACAGTACCATCAGGCTTGCTGCATTCTACCTGGTGCTCCCTGACTATCTTTCCTTCCCGGATTACCTGCAAAGCATCCAGGTAGCAGGCTTTAGCCATCTCTCCTGAAAAATCACCTAAATTGCCTGCAGAGCCTGATTCCTGCTCATCAAGCCATTGATCCGCAGTACTGTTCATCTGGATAATATCCAGGTTTTCATTGACGGTAATAATGGCATCACTGACAGAGCTGAAAATTACCTCCAGGTACCGCCGGAATTTCTCATTTTCATGCAAAAGCCTCTTTTTTTCCTTTTCAAGCTCCCAATGTTTTAATGCCTGGCGGACAAATCGAAGGAGGGTCTCCTTGTTGACTGGTTTGGAAATATAATCAAACGCCCCGTAACGCACGGCATCGGCAGCAGTTTCAAGATTGGGAAATCCGGTAATCATGACGACGGGACACTGCAGTCCAGTACGTTGAATATGTTTGAGAAGATCAGTCCCCTTTGCACCTTCGAGAACGATATCACTGATAATCAGATCAAAGCGCTCTTCATTGATGGCCAGCAGGGCTTCTTCCATGGTAGCCGCCGTGGTTATCCTGCCGTACCCTGCACGCTTTAAAAACATGTCAAAGGTGATACGGATCGATTCCTCGTCGTCAACAATGAGTATATGAATATCCTTCAGATCAGCAGTCATCAGAGCTCCGAAGCCGGGATTTCAATGATCATTTCAGTGTAGCGATTCAGGATGGAATTAACCCGCAGGATACCATTATGGTTTTTAACAATTCCATAGCTTATACTCAAGCCAAGCCCGGAACCCTTTCCCGCGGGTTTACTGGTGAAAAACGGTTCAAAAACCTTCTCTAGAATTCCCTGGGGTATTCCTGTACCCCCATCCCTTACCACCAGGCGGATAAATTTTCCTTGGGAAAGATCAACAGGACTGCAGCTGATAGTAATTGCTTTCCCCTCACTCCCACCGCCTCCATATCGCTCGTTAAGAGCATAACGGCTGTTACTGATCAGGTTCAGCACGACCTGCTGCATCTGCAGAAAATTCCCGACAATAAGACAGGAAGGCTGATAACACTCGGTATTGACTTCAATACCGTCCTTTTCAAGCTGATGCTGCACGAGGGACAGGCTTTCCTTGAGGACCTCGTTGAGATCCACCGCCACAAAATCATTGCCGTCCTCTCTTGCAAAAGAGAGCAGATTATAAATAATAGCGGCTATCCGCTCCCCTTCCCGAACAATTCTTGACAGGAGTTCAGCCTGTTCAGACCCCTGATCACTTTCGTCAAGAAGCAGCTGGGCAAAATTTATTATTCCATTTATGGGATTGTTTACTTCATGGGCCACCCCCGCTGCAAGTTCACCGATTGCTGCCAGCTGGGCTGTTCGGATTGACTCAACTTTCCTGACCTCATCCCTGGTGAGCTTTCTGGCCATAAGAAGAATAAGCTCCCGACCATCCTGGTTTTTTTCGACCGGAATAACGCTGAGGGAATACTCTCCATCCAGCCCTGGAAGCCTGGTGTCTTCGACTCTCGAGGAACGGGTCAGGAGAAATTCTTCCAGGGGACATTTGATATGTGGCCACCTGCCGCCATGGATGATTTTACAGATCCCTTGGCCCACCACTTCTTCTCGATTTTTTCCGGAAACCCTGAGCATGGCGGGATTAACATCGACAATCTCTCCACCTGGTGTAACTACGATAAGCGGATCCTGTATTGAATGGAACAGCTCAACTCCAACACCGGGCGGAACTGATTTCCTGTTTTCCATGTCCATGTTCCTCCTTCCGGGATTGACATTGACCGACCAGAAAATACTACTTTGTGGGAATATCATGTCATATTTACAGCTAAAAATCAATATATCCAGGTTTCTTCCGTAATTGACAAATCCGGTGAAATTACCAATCTCCATTATTTCAATTTTGAAGTGCAGGATACAGATCATCTCCATTTTTTCGCTGTGACACGGAGATCGGGCGAAAAAACAATTTTACAAGGTGGCCTGCAGCGAAACAATATCGTTGAGGTTGAACCTTCAGATCAGACCACCATCAGAAGAAATACCATAAAATACCTGCAACAGCATTCGTACTTGTTAAATCAAAGTTTTATCCATATATTGAAAAGAAACGGGTTTAAAGAAAGAAGCCATAACTGTTTACAGAGGAGTAACACTTTGAAACATCCACCCATCCAGGAAGCCGATGCCCTTGCCAATGGCTTCATTACTGTAGACCAGGACTGGATCATCACCTCTCTCAACCCCAAGGCCGCTCTCATACTCGGTCTTGATAATGAAGACATCATAGGTAAACACTGCTATGACATTTTCAGCAATGACCCGAGATTCAAAGATATCTGTCATCAGATTGATCAGTTTATCAAAGAAAACGACGAGAGCAACATTGAGCTGACCCTCAACAACCCCGTCACTTCAGAAAAAGACGCCATCCGCCTGCGTATTATCATGCTGCCAGGAAAAGGGGGGACAGTGGCCGGAGCCATTATCGGCTTTGCGGATCTGACGGAACCTCTTGCCGCCGGAAGACTGGCATTGAACTCCATCAATGAAGGCGTCTTCTCCGTTGACCGCGCCTGGAAACTGACAAGCTTCAATCGAGCAGCCGAAAAAATCACTGGCTGGAAGGAAGAGGAAGTACTGGGCCGGTCCTGCAATGAAATATTCAGGGCCAATATCTGCAATTCCAATTGCGCGATTTCGGACTGTATCCATAAAAAATCATCCCTTTCAGAACGGATGGCCTATATTGAAACCAAAGAGGGCAAATCCATTCCCGTCAAGGTCAGCGCAGCACCGCTTCTGGACATGGACAATAATATTATAGGGGGTGTAGAGACGTTTCGGGATATCACCTCCACCATGCAGTACGAACTGATTCTGGATGCTGTGGCTGACGGAGTGTTCACCGTCAACGCCCAAGGTGAAATTACTTCTTTCAACAAGGCCGCCGAAAAAATCACTGGCTGGAGTGAACAGGAAGTTATCGGCAAAAAATGTTCAACAATTCTGCTTGCCAGTACAAATGTGGAGAGTTGTACCTTAAACAGGTGCATGAAGGAAAAACGCACTATCGTGGACAGGGAGCTGTTTATTATAGGTAAAGACGGTTTTTCTATCCCGGTCAGCGTCAGCGCAGCACCATTTATCGGTCATAACGGCGATATCCTCGGGGGTGTTGAATCTTTCAGAGATAACACCAATCGGCTGCAGAATGCTCTTATCCTCGACTCCATTGCCGACGGTGTCTTTACTGTAGACCGGGACTGGCGCATCACCTCTTTTAACCTTGCGGCCGAACTGATCACGGGCTGGAGTCGGCAGAAAGCTATCGGCCAATACTGCAGTGATGTTTTCTGCTCCTCTCTCTGTGGTGTCAACTGTGCAATAGCCGAAAGTCTGTACACCGGACAGCCCGTTGCCAACCGATCCATTACCATTAAAAACTGCAACGGCAAAGAGCGGTCGGTTTCCATCAGTGCCGCTCCCCTGGTTGACTATGAGGGTAATGTGGTGGGAGGTGTTGAAACATTTCGCGACCTCAGTGTCGAAATCAGCCTCAGGCAGCAGCTTACCCGCCGTTACACCTTTGACGAGATCATCAGTAAAAGTCCTTCCATGCAGCGGATATTCCAGATCATGCCGGAAATATCCCGCAGTGAAAGCAATGTCCTGATTCTAGGAGAAAGCGGTACAGGGAAAGAACTGATAGCCAGTGCCATCTATCACGCTTCCGGCCGCAGTGACAAACCCTTCATTATTGTCAACTGCGGTGCCCTGCCGGACACTCTTCTTGAATCTGAACTGTTCGGGTATAAGGCGGGGGCATTCACTGATGCGCGGAAAGACAAGGAGGGCCGTTTTGCCGCCGCGGAAGGAGGAACAATATTCCTGGACGAAATTGGTGATATTCCGCATTCTCTCCAGGTCAAACTCCTTCGGGTTCTGCAAAACAGAGTCTATGAACCCCTCGGGTCAAATACCCCGGTTAAGGCCGATGTGCGAATTATCGCAGCCACCAACCGAGACCTTCCCGAGCTTGTAAAAAGTGGCGATTTCAGGGATGATCTTTATTACAGGCTCAATGTTGTCAATATTGTCCTTCCCCCTCTGCGTGAACGTATTGAAGATATCCCCATCCTGGTGGATCATTTTGTAGAAAAATTCAGGGCAGAAAAACAAAAAGATATTGTGGGGGTCAGTGACGAAGTTGTCAACAGACTGATGCGCCACACTTTTCCTGGAAATATCCGTGAACTTGAAAATATAATCGAGTACGGTTTCATTCTCTGTCCCGGCGGCTATATAAAACTCGAACACCTCCCGGAAACCTTTGGAGAGGATGAAAATCATGCTGCCAGTCCAGCCATTTTCAATTATGAGGGCCAGTCTCTTGAGGAGATAGAAAAACAGGCTATCCGCCTCTCGCTGGAAAAAAATAAATGGAAAAAGATGCTGACATGCAAACAACTCGGCATCTCAAAAGACACCCTGCGAAGAAAGATAGAAAAGTATAAACTGAAAAACCCCTTTCAACCCTGAACCGGGTGACACATGAGATTTATTATCCAGTATACTTTTGCCGTCCTGGCCCTCACATATTATGGGGGCCAGGTCTGACCTTTCATGGAGACCCTGTCCCCCGTGACCCTGGGGACCACTACAGGCCTGGTTTTTCTGGGATTACTTGCATTCCGGCCCCTGCTTTACAAACTGCTTGTGAACAATGTCACGGAATCCCTGCAGGGGAGAAGGGCCTTCCTGGTTGAATTTTCAATCTGTATTCTCGCCGGACTGTTCATCTACGGTTACAACAGGTATTCGTATGGTTTTCCCCTTTTCAGTATTTTTTCTCTATTGACCGGCTGTATTATTCTCGGATTTTTTATTGGCCTGGATGGCTCACTCCACCAGGAAAGAAGAGCTATCCTGAAAGCGATGGAAAAGAATTCCATAGCCCCACTGCCCAAACGCTTTTTTTCCATGACCAGAAAATTCACTTTTGTGGCGGTCCTCTCCACCCTCTTTTCTTCACTTGTCATTTCCCTGGTCTTTGCACGGGATATCATATGGTTGACAAAAGTTACACCGGATGAAGCAGCTATTCACGAGGCCCAGCTTTCCGTAGCCTATGAAATATTTTTTATTATGGCTGTTCTCATGGCCCTGATGATCAATCTCATTATCTCCTACTCCAGAAATCTCAGGCTCCTTTTTAACAACGAAACAAAAATCCTGGAACAGGTCAGCAACGGCAACCTCAACCAGAAAGTTCCCGTCGCCACCCGTGATGAATTCGGTATTATTGCTGATCATACCAACACAATGATTGACGGCCTCCGCCATCGTTTTGAACTGCTCAGTGAAATGAAGCTGGCGGAAGAGGTTCAGCAGAACCTTCTGCCTGCCGGGAGTCCCGACATCAACGGTCTGGATATCTCCGGAATCAGCCTGTACTGTGACGAAACCGGGGGAGACTATTTTGACTATTTCCAACTTCCAGGTGACAGGCTTGGCATTGTGGTCGCCGATGCCTGCGGTCATGGTGTGGGAGCTGCGATTCTCATGACCTCAGTCAGGGCTTTTCTGCAGATGGCTGTCAGGACATACAGTTCACCTGGAAAGCTGCTCACGGAAATCAACAGATTCATCACCCGTGACTGTGAACGAACCGGCAGGTTTACTTCCATGTTTTTTCTGGAAACAGACAGAAAAAAAAGCAAAATGCGCTGGGTTCGGGCCGGGCATGAACCGGCTCTTTACTATTCAGCAGCCCGAAAGACACTCACTCACCTGGACGGCCCCGGACTGGTACTCGGGGTAGACGAAGATTTTCTCTTTACCGATTCGTCGCGCCCGGATATTGAAAGCAATGATATTATCCTTATTGGAACTGACGGAATAAAAGAAACGCGAAACAGCTCCAACGAAATGTTCGGGGAACAAAGAATTGGTGAGATCATCAGTACCCATGATACCCTGTCAGCAAAACAAATCCAAGATGCAATCATTGAAGCCGTCAATACCTTTCGCCACCCCCTCTCCCAGGAAGATGACATCACCCTGGTCGTTGTTAAAATCACCCCCGTTCACCATTAAAAACATCATGCCAGGATCTTGCATCCCCGGCCCATATCTGCTATTGTGCCGGTCCCAGGTAGTGTTTACAGATCACGGCGGTCACGGCTATACCCGCCTTAACAAAACCGGATTCACCCATTCCCCATGTCTGACAGAGGGGCCATTGATGTGATACTCCGGTTATATTTCTGGTTCTTAAGAATCCTTTTTATTCCCGGGTTGGTGATATGGACATCCTCAAACTGACAACTTTTTCAAACGAAATTCTCTGGTTCTATCTTCTTCTGGCGAACTTTCTGGCCATTCTGATTTCCTACAGATGCTTCGGGAAGACCGGACTGTATATCTGGATTCCCATTTCCACCATTCTGGCCAATATCCAGGTTATGAAGATGGTGGACCTTTTCTCCATTGGAGTGACCCTGGGTAACATCACTTACGCTTCTTCCTTTCTCGTAACAGATATACTTTCTGAGAATTATGGAAAAAAAGAGGCAAGAAAGGCTGTTTATATTGGATTTTTCTCACTCTCCTCTACAGTCGTCATTATGAATCTTGCCTTGATGTTCAAACCGAACGAATTTGATTTCATCCAGGAAAGCCTTAAAAACATTTTTGCCCTCCTGCCCCGGATAGCCCTGGCCTCACTCATTGCCTATGGTGTTGCCCAGCTTCATGATGTGTGGGCCTATGATTTCTGGAAAAAACGGGTGCCCGGTTTTCAGTATCTCTGGCTGAGAAACAATGCCAGTACGATGGTCAGTCAATTGCTGGACTCTCTGATATTCACTACGATTGCTTTCTGGGGAGTCCTGCCGACTGGTGAGTTCCTGGAAATTCTCGCAACAACCTATATCGTGAAATCAGTTGTGGCTCTGGCAGATACGCCATTTCTCTATCTTGCCCGCCTGATCTATTCAGGCCTAAACCAACGTCATGGACTTGAGAATACCCAGAAAAATTAGAATTTCCGTTCGAAGCCAGGGAAAACTGAAATAAAAAAAGCGCAGCATATTTATCATATGTGCGCTTTTTTCATTTCCCCGAAACACGGGGGCAATTGAACGTAAAGGTACTTTTCCAAGGCAGCCTGTGGCGGTCAAAAGAGTTTGCAAAAACCTGTACCACCTGTGGGGAGTTACCTTGTCGGGATCAGCGTATTTTCCGTTTCTTTTCTGTTTTTGTTCCTTTTTCCGCCAGGGCTCTGGCTCTGATTTCCCTGTCCTTTTCCTTTGCAAGCATCTCTCCCACCGGATCTCCGGCCAGTCTCAGGCTGCGTGGAACAGCCCTGTCAACCACGGCCTCACATATCCCGTGAATCTCTTCAGGACAATCTCCGATTTCATAACACGTTGCAAATTTAAGTAATTTCCTTATTCCCGGTATGGAGATACCTTCATCGTGAATGAGTTTTCTCAAACACCCTATCCAGGTTATATCATTTGGAGAATAGAGCCGTTTCGAACCAGTTCTAGCCGGCTTCACCAGACCTTCCGATTCGTAGATTCGCAGGGTTCTGGGATGCACATTCAATAATTTGGCTGCCACACTGATCGGATAGATGGGAAGATCATTTCTAATCGGTTTCACCTGAATTTTTTTTCTTACCATGCAATTGAGCTCCTCTCCTGATTTCCCGGCAATTTATACTTTCCTGAATACATCGGGCAAAAAGACCATTTCTGTACGGACATCAGCAGACGTCATCAGGATTCAGGCGACTGGAAATGTAAGACAGCTGATCCCCTTTTCAATGGTCTTCCGAAACATGACCGCGAAACATTTTTTCTCCAACCAGAAAGGCGAGACCACAGAATGCAACTCCACCCAGAACAATCAGATTTTCATGGAGAGAAGGCATATAAGTGTATAATTCGGGATAATCAACAAGCCCCATTCCGTGAAAGTGAGGAACGAGCTGACCGACAATGACCAGGTCATAACGCATGAAAAAAATACCAACCATACCGGCGAAGGCTGCGACAAAAAGGGCATTCATGGAACGGCCTTTTGTGCCCAGGATTATCAGCAGAGGAAATATCATGCCGAGAAGCACTTCTCCACCCCAGAAATTAATCGCATAAGACCCTGAAAGCAGTGTTTCCATTGCCTCATATTTTCCAGGGGGATGGCCGGTTATTCCTGTTATCATTTTCCAGCAGGTAAAAAAGATAATTACAGAAATCATCAGGGCGCCCATTTTCGAAACTGACGCCATGGAAGTTTTCAACTCATCACTCATTTTCCAGCCATTGAATTTATAAGCAAGCCAGGTAAAGAAAATGATGGCGACACAACCGGACATTGCGGCAGATGTAATGAAATAAATCGGCATATACGGTCCATGCCAGAATTCACGCCCATTCAGCAACCCGAATACAGCACCAAGATTCGAATGTGCAGCAACACCTGTCAATAATCCGGCAAGGCCAAACCTCATTGCCGCCTTATGATTATTTTTCTGCAACATCACAAACTCAAGCATCATGAGGAAAAGATAGGCACCGTACAATGTTCCCATCCACCATATATTAGATGTCGGATTTGCCCCAATCACATTTCCCACCGGCATACGCCATGAGTTTTCTATCTCAAAGGCTATAACCAAAAAACCGGCACAAATGGTTGCGATGGACATGAACACAGCCCGCTTTGCAATGGCGTTGAAGTTTTTAAATCCAAACACATGACCGACCGAGGAAACGATGCAGAGTCCGGTGGAAGTAACAACAAAAAAGACATAGGCAGCAATAAGAACACCCCAGGGTACTCCTCGGCTGACACCAAAAGTATGTTCATGACCGGCAATAATTGAATGGATACCTGCACCGACACCAACCAGGGTGAGCAGGGCCATCAATCCTATTGCCAAATTATACCTTCCAGATCCGGTTGCTTCCAGCCCGCCTTCCTGTGGAAGCACTCCTGCCATTAAATTGTTCATCGTTCACTGCTCCTTTTGTTACAGGGGTAAAATTCGTCTGAAAATCCTTGCAGCCAAAGGTCATTTCGCCACAGTAGAATTTCCAGCAGCCTGTTGAGGCCTGGCCATCAGGGCCCGGCCACGCCTGTTTATATGAAAGTCCGCAACACGACAGGTGATTTTGCCGCAGTATGAAACTTTCACTGTTTATCATACCCGGAGGATATACATCGCCGAACATTTTGCCGGCAATTCCAGGTCATTTCATTTCACAGGAAATGGCCTGTATCATCCTTTTGGGTACCTTTGTCCTGAATCTCCTCCCTTGACCTGCTTCATTTTCAATGGCGTAAAATAACCGATACGTCACGGCCATTGGACATTGCATATCCGCCGGATAAGTGCAGACTCCGAACCTGCCTGGGGCAGGTTCGATGTAATCATTATTTTCAGCAGATAAAGCGATTCAGGCATTCACTACTATTTTCCAGATTTACCTTGAATAATCCTTCAGATACGGTTTGATCTTCAGATCAAACAATGTGTGTAATGTTGCGCAACCAAGCCAGATTACGAGAAATAATATTCCTTCCATATCTTCCTCCTGTTAAAAATCCCCCTGACGACTTGATGGTAAGTGTTCATTTAATGTGGGATGCTGTCAATGATGCCCTATGCTATACTTGACAAGTAACGTTGTCAAGTTAATATACCAATCAAAGTTACCTTTAAACTCTCTTTTCCTCTCGACCGGCCCTGTTTTATAAATATATCATACTGTATATTCAGCATAAAATATAATTTAATAAAAAGCTTTAATTTTTACAACAACAGCTTCAAAAAAGACGCATTCTGCGCTTGTCCGGCGAAAGGACGCATTTTGCGTCTTACGGAATCCGAGAGACGGCTTACTCCAGCAGTATCGTAAACACTTGACAAGGCGCCTTGAGAAATTAGAGCTTTATTTGAGACCAAGGACCAGGTGAATAAAAAAAACTCAAACACATTAAATATATGCGAGCATTTTTCATTTTCATCTGACCTGAAAATCGGGAATAAAGACAGGGACCGGAAAGAAAACAACAGGAAGAGGAGGCAAACAGAGAAAACAGGAAACTGCGGTACAGCAGGTTGCCATACCGCAGCGGGAAGAAGAATTCAGGAAGGAAAATCAGGCAGCTATATCCTCATGCAGAGGCAACGGAGGTATTCTGTTGATTTTTTTGGGCACAAGTGTATTGGAAAAAAAGGCGGAACATCGTTTCCTTTTTTCAAAAGGGCAATCGATAATATTCCAGCAAGGGGTATATTTCAGCAATTTTTTTATGGCATTAATACTTACACCGTGCTCATGGATCATTTCTCTCAGGCACTCTATCCACTGAATATCCCGCATCGTATAATAACGCCATGACCCTTTCCGCAGAGGACTGATCAGACCTTTTTCTTCATAGTTACGCAGGGTTCTTGGATGAATTTCAAGCATTTCGGCTGCCATACCTATTGTAAAAATCGCTTTATTTTCATCAATCATATTTTTCTCCTTTGCTTGAAAGCGGAGGGGGAAAAGCCATCCCCTCCGCATACTCACCACATTTCTCCACTGCACAGTCAATTTGCTCAATGTCCACCATTATCCCTAAAGGTACTGTCCAGAAAACGCTCACCGACGAGAAAACCCAAACCGACAACTCCAAGTCCTGCGACAACCAGGAGGTATTCGGAAGCCGTAGGTGAATACGAGTAATACTGTGGAACACCAACAAACCCATGGTTGGCGGGAACGATCAACCCGGCAACTACCAGATTGAAGCGCGAGAAAAACTGACCGACGAGGACCATCAGCGCTGCCGTGGACATGGCATAAATTGAGTTCAAGCGACTGATTACGAGCAGAACACAGGGAAGCACCAGACCAATACCGATCTCAAAAAGCCAGAAATTCGTGGACAGAGGGCCGCGGGTAAGAGTATCTGCCGCCAGAATCATCTCTTCCGTACCACAATAAGCATTGACAAACTTCCAGGCTGTTGAAAGGGTCACCAGGAACGTCATGAGAACAATTATCTTTCCGGCGGTTTGCAATCCCTTGAAAGTCCCATCATCAATCTTCCTTTTCTGAAGAATTGAGGAATAGTGAGTAAATAGTATTATTGCTGCGGCTCCCGACAACACCGCACTGGCAAGAAAAAATACCGGCAGCTGCGATCCGTACCAGAATGGCCTGGCATTCAACGAGGCAAAGACGGAACCTAGGTTACTGTTTGCAAAAGATTCCGCTATGGCACCAAGTACTCCGAAAAACACGGCGGCAGAATATCGTTTTGTAAAAATCAGATAGAACTCGAGGAGCATTATCCCGACAGCAAGTCCGTACAAGGTTCCCATCCACCATATATTTGACGTGATATTTGGATGAAGAATAACTCCCAACGGCATTCGCCAGGGATTTTCTATCTCCAGGCCGATAACGGTAAATGCACCAAAAATTGCTATTATCGACAACCACACCATCCTGTTTGCAAGCGGTGCCATCTGGTTTCCGCCAAAGGCATGACTGAATGCCGCCAGCACACAAAGACCCGTCGAAATAATAGCAAAATAAGCATAGACACCGATCAACATTCCCCACGGCATTTCCCTCGTATTGGCAAACGCATGATGATGTCCGACTACCTGAGCATACACCGCCGCCGCAAGGCCGACAGCTATCATAAAAAGGGTCAGCCACATGAGCTTGTTACCAGGTTTCCTGATAGCTTCAGATGATGAGATTGCAATATTTCCTTCCATTATTCCTTACCTCCGACAATCTTGAGAGAATTTTAAATGATGATCTGTTTAACTGCGTCAGCAGCCGAATTTCCAGGCTCCACGAATATTTCAAAAACCGTTTTCTGAAAATCGCCTACCACCCAGGCCTGTCCTCGCCCAGAGGTTCAGGCTCCACACAGCCGTTCTCCTCTCTGGCGAGCTGAAACAGAACCAGTAGGACAACCGGAGCAGCAAACGGCCCCATAATGACAAACAAAAGCAGCGACAGAGAGAGCCAGAAGCACTCACTTATCTTTTCAGATAACTGAAGAAGATTGTCCCGAGCGGCACAAACCGATATTGCAAATGTGTGTTTATGTATTATAGCAGCCATGTGATGCCTCCTTGTTGATATTCCCTGTGGTGGTTGTTTAGTTATTTCTTAAGAAGCAAGAGTCATGCCACATGGATTTCTGTTTTAAAAGAAGGCTCGATTCACAGACAAGCATTTATTTTAACACATAATTTTATTAATCCACCAGTTGTGCCCCTGGAGAGCTACCGAAAAACATTCCTTTGTAGGACGTATTTTGCGCCTTCAGATCATCACAAACAGGACGCAAATATCGCCCTTGACAGAACAAGCGATATCTAAATGATTTGAAAGGATAAAAAAGATAAATACAGGAAGGGATGAGAATTGCGAAGGAATAAAATGGATAAAAAAATGGCAGTCACAGGAATATTTTCCCTGTAACTGCCATATGTTACAAGCGATATAGCCGAAAATGACGCATTTTACGCCATTAAACGGAAAAGGTTTACCACTCAGGGGTCAATGATGCGCCTCCTGCTCTTCTCCCCCCACAAGCCTTGCATGCCCTCTCACGCCAATATGACAGGCGGTACAACGGGTATTTGAGGCAAAAGCTGTTTCACCGTCATGACAGGAACCACAATATCCCCCTTCGTACAGAGCAGCCATGGTGAAATCATCTTTTTCAGCAGCAGCCCCAGCCTCCATTTCAAAGAGGTCATCATGGCAGGAATCACACTCAAGCTCTGCACCCATGGTGTGAACCTTATGCTCGAAAACAACAGACTTCACAGGACTCACCCATATTATGGGTTCAGCCGGACCAAATTCATCCTCATCATATTCTTCATCTTTTACCTGCACATCACCACTGGCCAGAAGCAGGGCAGCCGTACCGAGAAAGAATGCCAGAATCAAAAACACCAATATTTTTTTCATTTTTTTCTCCCACTTATCCATATATCCCCTTACCTGAACCCAGGCAAAAAGTTGGAGGATTTATACCAGAATTACGAGTTAATATAAAAAACGTTCGGAATGGCTCCAGTGGCGGGACGTAATACCCAGACCATGGTCTCAGGAGAGTGAACGAGTTGAAACACTCTATCCTCGGGATCAGCAAGGTTGCCGAAAACCCTGACATCTGCAGGACACGCCTCAACACATGCTGTTGTTTTTTCACCTTTGGAAAGGCGGGTATCCCAGCAGAAATTACATTTATCAACGGCCCTGATCTCTTCTTTGAAATAGCGTGCATTATACGGGCAGGCCGTCATACAGGTTTTACAGCCGATACACCGACTTGGATTCATCAGCACTATTCCGGTTTTCTTATCCTTCCATGTTGCGGTAGTGGGGCAGACTCTGACGCAGGGTGGTCGATTACAGTGATTACAGAGAACCGGCATAAAAATCGTTTCATATTTTTCTCCACCCAGGGCCCGGCGTTTTTCGAGAATAGTTGTACGAAAACCATATGACGGGACATGGTTTGTCTTCACGCAGGCGTCTTTGCACCGCTCACAGTCAATACAGAACCTCTCCCTGATAACCATGCTGTAATGGGGATCATAGGGATATTTGCCGACTTCTGGTACAACACCGGCGGCTCCATGGGCATTGCGTACAGACGTAAGCGACAGTACGCTGCCACCAAGATACATACCGGTGACAACAAGCCCCATTTTCAGAAACTTTCGTCTCTCCTCAGACGGTAATGTACTGAGATCCTCGCTCTCCAATTCTTCCAGCTCATCAATCTTCATTCTCAAACCCCTTGTTTTTTTAACTTGTGCCTGTCCATAGTTGGTCATTTTGCCCGATATCTGCGTTGCCCGAAAAATTTTATCCTCGGAGGTAAGCGTAGACTCCGATATCAACTATATGCCTGCGGTAAAATTTTCCATGCGCCTTGATCTCGAACAAAAATCCTCATTTCCGGACAGACACTAACTAATCATCCAGACCAAAAGAAGACAACTCACACACAGCTCTGAATCCATGATGGACTTAAAATTCTTTTCTTGATTACTACCAATGAAACTCAGCCAAATTGTGGATATACCAGCTTTATCAGGCTAGCCTACGGTCAAAAATCACTGGAAATCTCAATTGATAAGGAATTCAAATGAAAAATTGTCAGTCCAGATTATTTTAAAACCAGTACAATGTGATTTTTGAAATACGCCTGATAAAACAGGTACATCCACAGGTCTCAAGTATCAGGATGAGTTTTGTACGTAATCAAAATTCTTTTTTTTTATAACACAGCAAAATTCAGTCATAAAATTCACCCGGCATAACAAAAAAGCATTCGGCTCCCTTCGGGGTATCTGCTGATGGATCAAGGACCGTGCAAAATACTCTGAAGAGTGCCTTGGAAAATTAGACTTTTCGTTCAAAGCCCAGGGACATAAATAGTAAAAAGCGTCATATATTAATCATATATGAGCTTTTTTATTTTCCTTTAACGCCGGGATCGGGCAAAAAGGCTGTTTTTTCGAGGTGGCTTAAACAGCAGTTCTTGTAATTGGTCTCAATTTATGGGTTATACTGCGTCAAAAAACAACAAAAAAAACACCAAAAAGGCCAATTTTACCACCACTATTCTATCGCAACTCCGACCATATACCACGCTCGTCCATTTTTGTGCATATGAGCTTAAGTTTTCAATATAATACTACAATGCAGAACCTACCATTATTTTCCTCCTTTTTCAAGCTTCGGTAAGAGCATGTTCAACATGCCGCATCATACCGGTCCTGCAAAGGAAGCTGTAGACATTTTCCCAAAATTGTTTAAAGTTTGTAAAAAATCTTTGGAGAGACTGAACATTGGCATTTATTGACAGCCGGAAACAACAGAACAACATTACCAGGACTTCGGTTCCAGTGACGAAAAGATCAATTTTTTCCTGGGCTTTCAAGGGAAATTTCAAGCTGCAGCTGATTCTTTTTTTCGTCATTGTTCTCATTGTCGTTGCCCGTGTTCTGCCTCTCGAGATGCAGAAAAGGATTGTCAACGAGGCCATTGCCCTCCGGGACGTTTCAAGCCTTATTCTTTTTTGCTCCATATATCTTGTCGCAGTAACCGTCACCAGTCTTCTTAAACTCGCCATCAATTATCTCCAGGCTCTTATCGGCGAACGGGCCATGCTTGCCATGCGCAAGGCTCTGTATCATCATATTCTCACCATGCCCCTGTCATTTTTTCGCAAGACCCAGCCCGGCATGGTTGTCTCCTCACTCATGACGGAATTGAGCTCCGCGGGAACTTTTGCGGGTCAAGCTTTCGCCGTCCCCGTAACCAATATTCTGACCCTGATAGCCTTTGCGGGCTACCTCCTTTCCCTGCACGTCAAACTGGCCTGTGCCACCATGCTTATTTATCCCATTGCCGTCTTTGTTGTTCCCCTTTTACAGAAACGGGCAAACAAGGCAAACAAGGAACGGGTTGACATATCAAGAGCCACCGCCAACCAGATAGCCGAGTCCATTTCTGGAATCAGTGAAGTCCAGGTTCACGGAGCCTATGAACAGGAAAACAGGAAATTTGATCTCCTTGTTGAAAAACTGAAGAAAGTGAGAATTCGCTGGTCACTTTTTCGTTTCGGCATAAAAACAACCAACAACTATTTTGTCAGCCTGGGCCCTTTTATCGTCTTCATCTACGGAGGATACCTGGTTATGCACGGGGAGCTCGAACTGGGGGCCATGGTAGCCTTCCTCTCTGCCCAGGAAAAACTTTATGATCCCTGGAAGGAGCTGATAGAATTTTACCAGACATACCAGGACGCATCCGTCCGCTATAAACGGACAATGGAATATTTTGATACCCCCCCCGAATTCTTGATTGGACACAAAACGGATTCCCCTGGAAATACGCCGGAAAACAACAGTGTAAAAATTCAGGATCTCGTTTTTGAGACCCCGGAAGGGCTCAAATTGCTCAAGGGGGTCAGCTTTTCCCTCAAGGGTGGTGAACACCTGGCCATTGTCGGTTTTTCCGGAAGCGGAAAATCTGTTCTCGCCCAATGCATAGGAAAAATGTACAATTACTCCTCGGGTAACATCCTCATCGGCGGATGCGAACTGCGCTCCCTGTCAAAAGCTGAAATAATAGACAAAATCGGCTACATTTCCCAGAATCCCTTTATTTTCACCGGCTCCATCAAGGAAAACCTGCTCTATGCGCGTCTGGCGACTCTCTCCCTGACAAACCCGTCTCCTGCCTCCGATCACGAACCGGACCTGGATAGAATGATCCTCGTTCTCCAGCAGGCCGGTCTTTTTGTGGACGTGATGCGTTTCGGCCTCGACAGCTACATCAATCAGGACGACAGGAAGATGATGGAGAAAATCGTCCATATCCGCACCATTTTCAGGAAAGACTTTGGCGAGAGACTGAACGATTTCATAGAGTTTTTCGACAGGGACTCCTATCATTTCAACTCCAGTATTCAGGAAAATATCATCTTCGGTACAGCAACCGATTCAAGGTTCGCCTTCGACCAGCTTGCCGACAACCCGCTTTTTCGTCAATTCCTGTTTGCCTCCGAGCTACTGACTCCCCTGCTCAACCTGGGCGGAGAACTGGCCGAACAGGCTGTCGATATCCTTGGAGGTGTGGAAACACTTGATATCTTTTTTGAAAACAGCCCTGTTCCGGCCAACAGGCTGGAGGATTGCCGAACAATCCTCGGCCGCCTGAAAACAGAAAAGCCAACAGATTTAAACGCAAAACAACAGAATTTCCTGCTCTCCCTGGCATTAAACTTCACCCCTGCCATCCACACCATGACGCGGCTGCGGGACGAACTGAAAAATTGTATCCTTAAAGCGAGAAAATCATTTTCCACCTGGTCGGAAAAAGAGGTTCCCGGCCTCTTTATTTTCTACAAACAAAATGATTACATAACCGGACAGTCCATTCTCAACAATATCCTGTTCGGTAAGATGAAGTCAGATCTCACCCATGCCCAGGAAAAGATAAACCAGGCCATCATCCATCTCCTGATTGCTGAAGAATGCCTGGAAGAAATTGCCTCCATAGGTATGAATTTCCAGGTGGGAACCATGGGAGACAGGCTGTCGGGTGGACAGAAACAGAAGCTGGCCATTGCCCGGGTTCTCATCAAACAGGCTCCCATTATTATAATGGATGAAGCCACTTCTGCTCTTGACAATAAATCCCAGACCAGAATCCAGCGACTCATTGAAACGAGATGGAAAGGAAAACGCACCCTGATCGCCATAATCCATCGCCTCGACACTATAAAAACTTTTGACAAAATCGCTGTAATGAAGGCAGGGAAACTGGCAGAACTTGGAACCTACCAGGAACTCATTGACAAAAAAGGATTACTCCATGAACTCATCTACGGTAAACAGCGAAACAGTTCCTGAAATGCATCAGAATCTGGAACTCTTAAAAGAGCTGCCGTTTTTTTCAGCATTTCCACTTCAGGCTCTTAAGATTCTTGCTCTTCTGGCAACAAGGGGTGATTTTCTGCCGGGCGACCTGCTCTATGAAAAGGGAGACGACACGGACCGCGCCTACCTGGTCCTCGAAGGCTGCCTGCTGTTGACCACAGCCGGGAAAAACGGCTCTCCGGAAACCATCAGGAAATTCATAGCGGGAGACTTCATCGGCTCGTTGTCACTTATCGGCCAGAATATTGCTCTCTTCGATCTGCGGGCCGAAAAAAAATCCAGGGTTCTCACCATCGACCGCGAACAGTTCCAGAAAATCCTGGAGCAGTTTCCCGAAGTCCAGGCACTCTCTCTCAAGGCGATTTTAAAGGAAATCAACCGCTGGGAAAGAACCAATATTTCCGAGGCGGCTCCCTGCTGTTTCTCCAGGCTGGGAGTGACCGCCCTCTGAAAAAGCAACTCCTCAAAGAGGCAACAACTCTATGATTTTATTACCTATAAACTGTAATTACCTGAAAAGATCATGATCAAGGCCCGGTAATGGACATCTTCTTTCAAATACGAAATGACTGCTCGGAACTCACAACGATCCATGCGGTTCTTGCAAAACTCAAAAAAAGATGGAACCTTACCCGCAGGTTTATATCCGAAATGAATCTCATTCTGGATGAACTGGTCTCCAATATCATCGAACACGGAGACTGCGACAGGGAAATTGAGATTACAATACGACTTATTAAAAAAAATAACGTTATAACTATAATACTGACGGATACAGGTCCACCGTTTGACCCGACCATCACCCCCATTCCCGACATCTCCCTTCCCCTGGAAAAACGAACTTGCGGGGGACTCGGAATACACCTAGTCCGCAAATTCAGTGATGACTGCAGCTACAAACGAACAGGCAATAAAAATATTCTTACCCTGAAAAAACATCTGCCCGAGGAGAACAGATAGGTGACTGTCTGTACAATTCTATGGAAACAGCAATAACCCGCATGGATAACACTACCGTTTTCGACATCAAGGGAAGGCTCGACTCACGGACTGCTCCACAGTTTGAGAAACAGCTGCAGGATTTTCTTCATTCCCCAGACTGCCACCTGGTGCTCAATTTCAATGAGCTTGATTATATCTCAAGCGCCGGACTCCGTATCATTCTCAACACAGCCAAAGCCTATAAATCATCACCCTACAGTTTTGTGACCTGCTGCATGCAGGATCACGTGCAGGAGGTGTTTGAAATTTCAGGTTTTGATTCCTTTATCACCATCCACCAGAACCTGAACGATTCTCTGAAACAACTACCGAACAACAAGAGCTGATTTCCCACAAGAGAAGACCTCCCCGATTCGTGCTGCGATAATGCCCTCAGCCACCAGATCCTGCAGCAGGCGTGTTCCCTGTTCAGCCGGCAGAGACAGAAGCAGCCCCCCTGAAGTCTGCGGATCATAGAGCAATTCTTCTTCTGCTTTGTCGAGAGAGCATTCCAGTGTAAAAGAAAATTTCCCCACCAGTTCCCTGTTGGCCCTGTTGCTTCCGGTTGTCTCTCCTTTTTTATACATATCCAGAGCTCCACCGTAAAACGGCAGAGCGGTATATTCAACTGCAATCTCAACAGAACTGGCCTCAGCCATTTCCAGGACATGACCAAGAATCCCGAAACCTGTTATATCCGTGCACGCATGGAGTTCATAACCCAATGCTTTTTCCATGGCTGTCTTATTGAGTGAAGCCAAAGCCGGTAACACCTCTTTTTCCAGTTCCCCGTAAGGAAACTTTCCTGATCGCACCGCATTGAACAGAACCCCGGAACCAAGGGGCTTGGTGAGAATAAGGACATCACCCGGCATGGACCCTGCATTGGTTATAATCCTGTCCGGGTGCACAACGCCATTCACACAGAGGCCGTATTTCGGTTCGTTATCATCTACCGTATGCCCCCCGACCAGGCAGGCCCCCGCCTCCACGACCTTATCACTGCCCCCTTTTAAAATTTCTCTTAAAATACCCATATCAAGATGACCTGAAGGAAACATCACCACATTCAGCGCAGTCAGTGGCCTGCCACCCATGGAGTAGACGTCCGAAATGGAATTGGCAGCGGAAATCTGCCCGAACCAGTATGGGTCATCCACCGGTGGTGTTATGAAATCAACGGTATTGATCATGGCGATCTCCGGAGATATTCTATAGACGGCACCATCATCCGACGTGTCAAACCCCACGAGCAGATCACTGTTCTCCTGTGCCTGCAACCCCTTGAGTGCGTCCGACAAGTCCGTCGGACCTATTTTGGCGGCTCAACCGCAGGTTCTGGCAAGCCCGGTCAATGTTTTTTTTCTGAAAAAACGCATTATTTTCTCCTGTATTCCGGAATCACATAAAAATTATCTTAATTACCCATGAAACTCAGCCAAATTGTGGATGTGCCTGTTTTATCAGGCTAGCCTACGGTCAAAAATCACTGGAAATCTCAATTGATAAGGAATTCAAATGAAAAAGTGTCAGTCCATATCATTTTATAATCAGTCTAATGTGATTTTTGAAATACGCCTGATAAAACAGGCCCAAT
>NZ_JBPLBA010000100.1:0-15539 GCF_054039375.1 Desulfomarina sp.
TATTGGAGACAAGAGTTATTGTTGTTGAGTTGGGTGTGGATGTGATTTTGAAATCAGTGAGAGAATTGGCAAGGGGTTCTGTTTTTTCATTCTGTTTGCCGGTTGCCGGAAAAACTGAAACGGTAAGTATATTTCCATTGTTGGTGACTGTGTAATCATGGCTGTCAGCCAGAGAAAATTCAAAACGAAGAACAGGTGGTTTCTGTTTTTTCAGGTCCAGTATTTTCAGGGAGACAAAATTGTTGTCGGCAACCCTGACGGTACTGTCTGACACGTTTGCGGCAAACACTCCTCCCGCAATATCGACTACCACTCTGAATGGAGAAAAGCGTTCCGAGACCGTATAGGCAGGAGGTGAGGAACCTGAAATAATATATGTAAGTGTATTGTCGGCGAGTTGAGTCTGAACGGCAGAAATCTGGTACGTGACACTGTCTGCTGCTTTGGCTGAACTATAAAATATCATTGACAATACGCAACATGCGAAGAAAACAACCGAAGAAGATCTGGTTAACCCTTTATACATTTTTTATTCTTCTCCCTCTTTCTTTAAGGTCATCACTACCTCTGTGATGATTTTTTTTCCTGCCCGTGTTTCTGCAGTTTCTTCAATAATTACATTTTGGGAGGTGATGTCTTTGACAACACCTCTTCTCCCTATTTTTATACCTTCCGTAATTACATATCCCTTTCCCGTGAAATCCTGTACCATGGCGATTTCATCTGTCCCTTTGCGGAGAAGAGCAACGAGGGTCAGCTGGCCCGGCTCAAAAAGCTGCATTCCCGTGAGTGGCTCGTTTTTTTCCACAATTTCATTCATGTCAACCGCAGGAGCCGTTGCCTTTTCAGTAATGAAGGGGACAAACGGGTCCGGTCGGTCTTCCAGCACATATTCGAATGGAGGGCCATCTTCTGCTTCCAGAGCAGGAACAGTTTTTTGAGTCTGACCAGCAAGTGTCCAGTGTATATTCAGGAAAAAACACAGGACCAGACTTTGCAGGAAAATCAGCCTTGTAGTCAGAAAAACTGCTTTGAATAGAGTGAACAGTCGATTCATGAGTTTATTGTTTTTTCGGTTTTGCCAATGGTCTGTTGGTGAAGCGATATGTTACAAGCTGGCAGCTCGAGTTGAGTAACATCTCACCTGCTTCCTTTTTGGGCGATCCCATTTTTACATTTGAAACAGTAACAATTCTCTTTAATTTACTCACCTGGTCAAAAAAGAAGCCCATGTTATGATAAGGACCTCTGACATCGATTTTGACTGGTATTTCAGCATAAAAATCTTTCGGAACATCAGGAAGAGGTCTGAATGAAAGGAAATCAAGACCCGCCGCCCGGCCAAGAGAAGAAATATCTTTTAGAAGCTGCGGGATTTCTTTTTCATCCGGCAGGAGTGTTGCCGTCGCTTCAAATGTTATCTCTGCCTCTTCGAGTTCTTTTTCAAATTTGGCGAGGTCTGCAGCTTTTCTTTTGATATTCTGGATCTGTGTCTGCAGTGCAGCTATCCGGTTTTCAAGATTTTTTATTTTTTTTGTATTTGGTTGATAGAGAAAATAATAAAACAGTGCTGTCGGCAGAAGGATAAGAAAAATCATGATTACCACTTTGGCTTTTGGCTTCAGTGGCATGAATTTTTCGTCTAAAAAAGTTGTAAAGAATGTGTTGCTCATTTCATTATATTGGCAAAGTTTAGAATCATTTCTTTTTTTGCTTTGTTTCTTTTTCAGAGTCTTTTTTTTCAGGCTGTGCCACGGTGCAACTGAGGGCAAAAGACTTCAGGTCTCTTCCGGATATTGTCTTCAGGGAAGAATTGGTCAGAGAAACCCCCTGGACAAACGGGGAGGCTTTAAGGGTATCCATAAACTGGGCGATAGTCTGATTGTCAAGGGCAACACCTTTCAGGTTGAGAGATGAATTTTGCTGATTCAGTGATTCGAGCCAGAGTCTGCTGTTGTCCACGCTGTTGGCTACTTCATCCAGAACCCTGACTGTCAGTGACGAATCGGATTTCAGTTTTTTGATAACACCTGTTTTTCTCTCAAGCTCTTCCCTTGTCTTTTTGAGTTTGGCAATTTTTTGCAGGATGGGAGTATATTTAGCTTTTTCTGCACTGAGAGTGTTTACTTTCGCCGTGAGGGTTTTAATATTCTGGACCTGCGAGTAACCCACCAGTGCCAGTGATGCCAAAACAAGGAGAAAAAGGAAAAGCATGCCGAAAAACTGTTTCTTCGCTTTAGCTCTTTTTTGCAGCTGTCTGATGGGGAGCAGGTTGATTTTGAGCATTGTTAGGTCTGTTGCGGTAAGCTGATAGAAGTTAAATGGATGATGACCTGAGAGCAATTCCGGTTGCAATGGCCATTTCCGGGGCTATGTTTTCAAGGTAGTTCCGGTCTATTTTTTTCTTATTATAAGAAATATTAGTGAAGGGATTAAACAGCTCCACAGGAAGTTCTGTCTCTTTTGCGAGAAAATCGGTTAACCCGTTAACTTTAGACCCGCCACCACTCAATATGAGTTTTGTCAACAGTTGATCCGGATGGTTGGAATGGTAGAGATCAATTGCTTTTTTAATTTCCAGTACCCACTGGGTGCAGGTGGAAGTAAATATTTCTTCAATTTCCTGCTGTTTTTCTTCAGCAGCGATATATCCTGTCTTGAGAGCTTCAGCTTCATCAAAATCAAGATCAAATACATTCTGAATCTGTTCCGTCAATTGTCTGCTGCCGACAATGATATCCCGCGCAACGACTGATATCCCGTTTGACAGGATGTTTATGTTCATTTTGGACGCCCCTATATCCACAAGAGCGACGTTTTCATTGGACTGATAATTGTATTCGTATGTATTTTCCAGGGCAAAACCGTCAACGTCAACAATAACCGGTTTCAGCTTGAGCTCCTGCAGCATTTCAAGATAATCGTCGACGATTTCTTTTTTGGCTGCGACCAGCATCACGTCAGTTCTGTCGTTATCGTCACTGTTGGTTTTCAGATCCTGAAAATCCAGGTAGACATCTTCGATATCGAAAGGAATATACTGTTCAGCCTCTTCCATTATATGTTCTTCCAGTTCAGTCTCCTCCATGACGGCAAGGTTGACTTTTTTCACGATGACTGAATACCCGGAGATGGAAAAACCCACTTTTCTGTTTTTTATTTTCAGGTTTTTAAATAAGTCGGAAATGGCCTCTCCGACAATTTCCGGTTCGTTGAGTGTTCCGTCATCCACGGCACCCTCCGGAAGAACCACACTGCCAAGGGCAAGAATGGAGTAACCTTTGCCTGATTGTTTGAACTGGCAGACCTTGATCGCATGGGAGCCAATATCAACACCGACAACCAGGTCACTTTTGGAAAAGAACGGCATTTTTAGTGGTAAATGTTAGAATTGATAATTATCCAACCGCTGAATTGTGATGGGGCAAAGAATCGCAAAATGCTGATTTTTCGCATATATTTAGTATATTAGTGCACAAAATAAATGCTTTGTCAAGAAAAACAAGAATTCATTTCCAGATAATTTGCTTATTTTACAAGGTGTTAAACTTGTTGATATGATTGTCAGGATTAAATTTATACTACATGTTGTTGTATCAGATAGATGCAGCTCTTCATGTTGTGTTGGAGTGTTTGGTTTTCCGGAAAAAAACATGAGTGGTGGGTGAAATTTAAACTTTCTTGTAATTGTAGTCTTTTTCAGGTAGTTTTGGCGTGTTCATTATCTGCCTGTGATTGACGTGAGTTTGGAGATAGTGAATAGTTGCTTCAGGCAACCAAAATAAACTTTCTGTCCGGCACCTGTAAACCGGGAGGGCAGAACAAAATTGTAATTTAAATGTATGAGGGGTAGGAGCTTGTCCGGAAAAAACGGTGGTAAATCTGTTTTCAGAGAATATTTTGAGGCAATAGTTATTGCAGTACTGCTTGCCTTGTTTATCAGAACTTTTGTTGTTCAGGCTTTTAAGATACCATCCGGTTCCATGTTGCCTACATTGCAGATAGGTGATCATCTTCTGGTGAACAAATTTATATACGGTATAAAAGTGCCGTTTTCCGGGAAAGTGATTGTGCCTTTTAAAAAGATTGCCAGGGGCGATGTTGTTGTCTTCCGGTTCCCGAAAGACCGTTCTGTCGATTATATAAAAAGAGTAGTTGGTACTCCAGGGGATACCATCGAAATAAAAAACAAACAGGTTTTTGTTAATGGTGAACCCATGGATGATCCCCATGCTCATATATCGTCATCGGCAATACTTGATAAAAAGGTGAGTCCAAGGGATAACTTCGGACCGATTCTTGTTCCCGAAGACCGAATCTTTGTTATGGGGGATAACAGAGATAACAGTTATGACAGCAGGTTCTGGGGATTTGTCGACCAGAAAGATGTTCTCGGCAAGGCATTTATTCTTTACTGGTCCTGGGATATAAAGGAACCGTTGTTCTCGTTAGATCGTTTTGCTTCAATACGCTGGGGCCGGATTGCCAATCTTATTGATTAGTGCCTGTCCATAGTTGGTCTTTTTGCCCGATATCTGCGTTGCCCGAAAAATTTTATCCTCGGAGGTAAGCGTAGACTCCGATATCAGTTATATGCCTGCGGTAAAATTTCTCGTGCGCCTTGATCTCGAACAAAAATCCTCATTTCTGGACAGACACTGATTAAATGATGCTTTGAAAAATTAGAATTTTTCAAGGTACTACTGAAAGTGTAACTTTTTACTGGGGCGGCAACTCTATGATTTTGTTACCTCTGAACTGTAATTGCCCGCAGGTGCGCTGAAATTTTGGTACATCTCAATCAGTTAATGTATATTTGGGAAATCAGTTGTTTTCTTTTTCCTGTGGGATTACCGGTTGCAGGACTCAGGGAGTACCTGCCCGGAATGGCCCTTTAGCTCAGACTCTATGTCATGCTTAAGGAATAATGCCTTGAATATCAATTAGATGTCTGCGCTTATTCTTTTTGCAGTTCTTGGTTTTGAACGAAATTGCACATTTTCGGACAGACACCAGGTAATAAAAAATACTCAGAATGGTGAGCGAATTGAATCCGGATGAGAATTTTCAGCATTCACACATTTTTGGTATAGAACAGTTTTCCGTACAGGATATAAATCATATTCTCGCCACTGCTCATTCCTTTAAGGAAATTGCCGACAGGCCGATTAAAAAAGTTCCGACCCTTCGTGGTAAGACAGTCATCAATCTTTTTTTTGAGCCATCAACAAGGACTCGTCTTTCATTTGAAATCGCGGCAAAGCGGATGAGTGCCGATACCTTTAATATTTCCGCTTCAACAAGTTCGGCCACCAAAGGGGAAACCCTGACGGATACTGCAAAAAACCTTGAAGCCATGAGTCCTGACGCCATTGTTATTCGTCACTCAAGCTCTGGAGCTCCGCAGTTACTGGCAAAACATATTAATGCATCGGTACTTAACGCGGGTGATGGCACCCACGAACATCCCAGCCAGGGATTGCTCGACATGATGACGGTCCTGGAGCATAAGGGCCGGATCGAAGGACTGAAAATTGCCATAATCGGGGATATCAGTCACAGCCGTGTCGCCATGTCTGATATTATCGGTTTTTCCAGAATGGGCGGCCATGTCCATCTTGCGGGTCCCAGGACATTTATGCCTCCCCATATTGAAAAAATGGGTGCGACAATCTGTGACTCGGTCAGGGAGGCTGTGGAGGATGCCGATGTGGTAATGGCCCTTCGTATTCAACATGAGCGGCAAAATGATTCTCTTATCCCGTCCCTGCGTGAATACGCCCGTTTTTATGGTGTCAACAATCAGTTGCTGCAGGCGGCCCGTCCTGACGCAATAGTTATGCACCCCGGTCCTGTCAATCGAGGTGTTGAGATGAATCCTGATGTCGTCGATGGCAGGAGATCAGTCATTCTCGATCAGGTGAGTAATGGTGTTGCTGTTCGAATGGCACTTTTATATCTGGTTATTGGTGGCAGCCGGAGTGATCAGGGAGGGGGACAATGAAAGAAGTGATTATTTTACGAAATGGTCGTGTTCTTGATCCCGGAGTTTCACTGGATGCAGTAAAGGATATATGGATTCGGGATGGAATGATTGTCAATCCCGGAAACGGATTTCCCGAGACAGCCGAGATTGTTGATGTTTCCGGTTGCTGGGTTGTACCCGGTCTGATCGATATGCATGTTCACCTGCGAGATCCGGGAGAGGAATACAAAGAAACCATTGAAAGTGGTTGCCGGGCCGCAGCCGCAGGCGGATTCACAGGCGTGGCATGCATGCCCAATACCAACCCGGTTAATGATAACGGTTCAGTTACGTGCTATATCCGTGAAGAAGCGCAGAAAGCGGGTTTTGCCCATGTCTACCCGGTTGGTGCCATCAGTCGGGGAAGCAGGGGAGATGAGCTTGCCGAATACGGTGAAATGAAAGAGGCGGGAGCGGTTGCCTTTACTGACGACGGTCTTCCTGTGCATGACAGTCAGTTGATGAGAAGGGCCATGGAGTACAGTCTTTCCCATGACTCTTTGATTATGTCCCATGCCGAAGAAAAGTCGCTGTCGCGTGGTGGATGTATGAATGAAGGGGAAACGGCAACCAGGCTGGGGCTGCAGGGTATCCCCAATGCTGCTGAAAGTATCATGGTTTACCGGGATATTGTCCTGGCCGAACTTACCGGGGCAAGGGTGCATATCTCTCATGTTTCCACGGCTGAATCGATTGAGCTTATCCGGCGGGGTAAGGCAAGAGGGGTCAGGGTTACGGCGGAAAGTGCTCCGCACTATTTCATGCTGACCGAAGAGGCTGTCACAGGCTATGACACTCACGCCAAGATGAATCCACCCCTTCGCTCGAGAAAGGATCTGGAAGCGGTTCGCCATGCCCTGGCAGACGGTACCCTTGATGCCATTGCCACTGACCATGCGCCCCACTCAGTGCTGGAAAAGGATGTGGAATTCAATTATGCTGCCAATGGTATTGTTGGTCTTGAAACAGCGCTTTCCCTGGGGCTTGCTCTGGTCAGGGAAGAGGTGATAACCCCTTTGCGGCTTTTTGAATTGATGAGCACCAATCCGGCCGGGATTCTGGCAGTTCCCGGGGGAAGTCTGACAGTCGGATCTCCGGCTGATATAACTGTGATTGATCCGGATAAAAAGTTTGTCTTCGATGCGCAAAAGAGCTTTTCCAAAAGTGCCAACTCCCCCTTTTCCGGGTGGGAGCTTCAGGGCAGAGCGGTTCTTACCCTGCTCGGCGGAAGAGTTACCCACAGAGAAACACTGGGTCAGTGAGTAATTTTATAAAATAAAGAGTCACTGTCCTTTGGAGTCATTGTATTATTTTGCTGATTATTCGAATCTGTTACCCGGCCTGAACCTGCGAAGTCATCACGGGCCGTGGATAAGGGGTTTTCAGGTTATATCGTGGGGCAGACTTCGAACAACGGTAATTCTCTCCGGAGTCACTTCAGCTTGGTAAACGAGAATCCACACACCTTTCCGACCGGCCTCCACTAATGTTTTTCCATATACCGGATCAATGTGGGACGCGGGAGAAAATCTGTCGGCGTCCATTCTCTGTACGAGAAAAAATATACAGGTCTGGTATCCCTCCTTTTTTAATCTGATCAATTCGTTCAGATGTTTTGTGCCCCGCTCTGTTTTTGCATCGGGAAACATGGCACAGCCATTTTCAGCCAGAGAGCAGTTTTTTATTTCCACATATGTTTTTTCCTCACCCCTGCTGATCATCAGGTCAAGACGGCTGTCGGCCGAGGTTTTAACTTCTGCCCTGATGGCATCAAAGGAAGAGAGTTCCGGGATGAGTTTTTTCTGTATTGCCTCGATCACGAGTTTATTGGTACGGGAGGTGTTAACCCCGATCCAGGTCCCTTTGCCCCGGACCATTTCAAGGGTGTGGGGATATTTTCTTTTCGGGTTGTCTGAAATGGACAGGCGCACAGGGCTGCCCGGCGTAGAACAGGAGAGCATTGTGCCTGTGTTGGGGCAGTGGACTGTGAGAATTTCGCCGTTTTCCAGGCGCACATCCGCGAGAAAACGTTTGTATCTATAGATGAGTGTTGCCGGGATAAGGGGGGCGTCAAATTGCATGGTAAAAGAAGTTGTTTTCGCAATCTTTGTATTGCAGTTGGGTGGAGTAAGTGCTACATAGTTGGTTACCGGGAAGATGAGTCATGGTGTGCTTTCTGCTGTGATAAATCTCCTGATACCGGCGGTTGTCGGGAGTATTAATTGTTATCTCCGTAGTACAACATGAAAACTGTGTCGCTCTGTTATAACTTAAATACTGCAATTATTGTTGAGGATCCAGGTTTATAGTTATGTTCAACAGTCGATGAAGCATGCCATTCTACAAGGAAAGGAGAAGCATTGCTATGAAATTAGGTATCAATGGTCTGGGACGAATAGGAAAACTTTCCCTCTGGCATCATGTCGCGAGAAAACACTTCTCGGGAATTGTTGTCAATATCGGCCGCGAGGTCGGATGCGGATTGGATGATCTGGCATCTATGCTGGAAAGAGACTCTACTTACGGACGGTTAGGAACCTACCTTTATGGACATAAATGCCCCAGGGTCATTGAAGAGCTGAATGAGGAGAAGGGAACCATGGTTGTTGATGGTATTCCTGTAACTGTTCTACGTTCCTCAAGGAATCCGAAAGATATTTCCTGGCAGGATAATGGTGTCAGCCTGGTGGTGGACACTACTGGTATTTTTACTGATCCGACGGCAGATCCGGATGTTGAGCGGGGCGCCCTGCGCGGCCATATGCAGGCCGGTGCGGAGAAGGTTGTTCTTTCGGCACCTTTTAAAATTAAATCAAAAGGGCTGGAAATGCCGGAAGATGCCATTACCACTGTAATGGGAATTAATGATGAGATGTATGATTCGGGACAGCACTCCCTTATTTCGGCTGCTTCCTGTACAACCACATGTCTCTCTTATATGATCAAACCGCTTATGGAAAGGGTTGGTGCGGATAAGATACTCAGTGCATCCATGGTGACGGTCCATGCGGCAACAGGCAGTCAGCAGGTACTTGACAGATTGCCCGGCGCAGGAGCGGTTGATCTCAGAAAGAACCGCTCCATACTGAATAATATTATCCTTACAACCACCGGAGCCGCCAAGGCTCTCGCCCTGGTTATTCCGGAAATGGGTTCCATCGGTTTCATGGCGGAATCGGTCAGGATTCCAACGTCCACTGGTTCACTGATAGTCCTTGTGTTAAATCTGCAGGATGATCTGGACAGTCCCATTAAAAGAGGGGATATTAATTCTATTTACAGGGAATTTTCCCAGAATAATTCTTACCTGATGTTTACCGAAAAACACAATGTTTCTTCGGATATCCTTGGTGCTCCAGCGGCTGCCGCCATAATAGAGGGTTCCGAGACCCATACCCGGACGGCGGCAATACAGGTGAATCTTTCCCAGATTAAGGGGTGTCTTGCTCCCGGAGCCGATCCCATTTTAAATGTTCCTGTTACCCAGGCGGTTGTCTATGGCTGGTATGATAATGAACTTGGCAGTTACACCAATATGCTTGGCGACCTGGTAGTGAAGGTTGCGGGAGAAATGCTGTAACCTGTGATTATCCGTGCTGCTCTGCCGGCAGATCTTGAAGAAATTCTCGCAATTGAAGATGATTGCCCCTTTGGCTGGTCCAGGGAAATGGTGGCCGGGGAATTGGAAGGCCATCCCGGCATTCAGCTGGTGGCGGAACAAATGTCAACACTGTCCGGCTGGTGTTGTGGTACTTTGGTGGTGGACGAAGCGGAATTGCACAGAATTGCGGTTCTAAACCGGGAAAGAAAACGGGGAGTGGCTTTTCAGCTTCTACAGGATTTTGAACGGCGATGTGCCTCTCAAAACGTGTCTTCAGTTTTTCTTGAAGTGGCCGAAAAGAACATTCCTGGCCGTCGATTATATGAAAAATCGGGTTATGTTCAGGTGGGCAGGCGGAAAAATTATTACAGTCGGGTTTCTGAAGATGCCCTGGTATTGAAAAAGAATATTCCCTGAATACCGCCCTTTCAGGGAGTGCAAAGGGAGTTATCGTATGAAAACGATCAAAGATTTGGAGCTTGCGGGAAAAAGGGTTCTGGTGCGGGTTGATTTTAATGTGCCCATGAATGACCGTTTTGAAATTACTGATGATATCCGCATGCGCATGGCGTTGCCGACCATAAACCATGTCCTTGAAAAGGGCGGCAGGCTCATTCTCTGTTCCCATCTCGGCCGTCCGAAAGGAAAACGGGTCGAAAGTTGCAGTCTTGCACCCGTAGCTGTTCATTTGAGGGAGTTAACCGGCCGTAACGTTATTCTCGCCCCTGACTGTATTGGTGAAGAAACGGAGGAGATTGCGGGATCCTTAAAGGAAGGAGATATTCTTCTTCTTGAAAATCTCAGGTTCCACCCAGGGGAAACTGCTGGGGACAGCCGGTTTGCCGAACAGCTTTCACAACTGGCCGATGTCTATATCAATGACGCTTTCGCAGTTTCCCATCGGGCCCATGCCTCCGTTGTCGGGGTGGCCGGGTTTGTGAGCGAAAAAGGTGCCGGGTTTCTGCTGCAGACGGAAATGGACTATTTTCACAAGGCAATGGATAAACCGATTCATCCGCTTGTGGCTCTGGTCGGTGGTGCCAAAGTTTCTTCGAAACTTGGTGCGCTTGAAAATCTTCTGGACAGGGTGGACCGGATGATAATCGGCGGGGCTATGGCCAATACTTTTTTAAAAAGTATGGGGGTCGATATGGGGGCATCCCTTGTGGAGGAGGATCTTCTGGACAGTGCAAGGCAGTTGATCGAAACTGCAGACCGGAAAGGGGTGAAACTCTATTTTCCGGTCGATTTTGTCGTGGCTGACAGGTTTGCTGCTGATGCGGTTGTAAAAAATGTAACATACAGAGATATTCCGTCAGACTGGCTGGCCCTGGATATAGGGCCTGCCTCAACTCTCCTGTTTAAAGAGGCATTGGATGATGCAAAGACAATTGTGTGGAACGGTCCCATGGGTGCCTTTGAAATTGATGCGTTTTCGCGGGGTACCATGGCTCTCTGTCAGGCCGTTGCCGGTTCCCATGCCCTTTCCATAACCGGAGGAGGGGATTCCAATGCGGCTGTGAAGAAGGCCGGGGAAACGGAAAATATTTCTTATATGTCGACGGGGGGAGGTGCTTTTCTCCGGCTTATGGAAGGAAAGGCACTCCCCGGAGTCGAGGTTCTGGAAGCATGAGGCTGTTATTACGGCTTTTTGCAAATATTCCGCAGTAAAAAAGGAGAAGAACGATGAAGAAACCACTGATTGCAGGGAACTGGAAGATGCACATGACCCTGGCAGAGGGATGTGCTCTGGCTGCCAGAGTGGCTGAAAGCTGTATGGATCTGACTGATCGGGAGATACTCCTTGCTCCGCCATACACAATTATGGCCGAGGTGGCCCGTGTTCTCGAAAAGAGCCCGGTTATAGTCAGTTCCCAGAATATCTGCTGGGAAGAAAAAGGTGCGTTTACCGGGGAAATTTCTCCTGTTATGGTAAAAGATGCCGGTGGCAGTGGTGCAATTGTCGGTCATTCTGAGCGTCGTCAGATTTTTATGGAAACAGATGAGCTGGTGAACCGGAGAGTAAAAGGGGCGCTTCGTTTTGATTTATTGACCATCCTCTGTATTGGTGAAACACTTGAGCAGCGTGAAATGGGAGAAACCAATGCAGTGCTGGAAGGGCAGCTGCGCCGGGGGCTCGACGGGGTGAGTAGCGCGGATATGAAAAATGTTGTGATTGCCTATGAACCGGTCTGGGCCATCGGCACAGGTAAGACTGCTTCAAAAGAGCAGGCCCAGGAGGTCCATCTTTTTCTGCGCAAACTTATTGGAGAAATATATGAAAAAAATATTGCCGAGCAAACAAGAATATTGTATGGTGGCTCGGTCAAGCCCACGAATGTTGATGAGTTGATGGCCCAGCCTGATATAGATGGTGCCCTCGTTGGTGGTGCTGCTCTGGATGCTGAGTCATTCGGAAGAATAATTAATTTTGAATCATAATTTTTTCGTTTTCGGGGTGTATGGATACTCTACTTACAATTGTACACGTTGTTGTCTGTATCTTCCTGGTTGGGATTGTGCTGCTGCAGCATGGTAAGGGTGCGGATATTGGTGCTACATTTGGTGGATCCAGTCAATCTCTTTTTGGAACGGAAGGTCCTCTGCCTCTGCTGAACAAAATTACAACTGCAGCGGCGATAATTTTTATGTTGACTTCTGTTACATTAGCGTATATTTCATCTCAGTCCGGGAATTCATCTGTGATGAGTGCAGTGACTGTTGAAAAGCCGGCTCAGGTGGCAAAACCTCTTGCAGGCGAAGATAAGGTGATGGACGTTCCATCAGGAACGGAACAACCCGCAGGAAAGGCAGCAAAGCAATAAAAACATGAGTGCCGAAGTGGTGGAATTGGTAGACGCGCACGCTTGAGGGGCGTGTGGGGCAACCCGTGCCGGTTCGACTCCGGCCTTCGGCACCATTTTCATTTCCAAAGACTTCCGCTAAAGTCTTTTAAACCCGCAGCCTGAAAAGGTTTGCGGGTTTTTTCTTTCCATTACCTTCCAATAACTTTCTATATTTTCTTTTGACATCCTCTACATATTGTGTCTAATTATGTGTGTAGAGCAAAAAAGGAAGCGAATAGTCGTATTGTTTTTGGTGTGATTTCTTTACCGAGGGGATGGTTATGCCGAAACCGAAACTTACTGTTGCAAAAGTACGCAGCTTTAAAGCGAGAGACAGGGCTTACACTGTCGCTGACGGCGAAGGGTTGTCAGCACATATTTCTCCTTCCGGGGTTGTCTCATGGCGATACAGATACCGATATCTTGGAAAAGCAACCACCTTTGTGATTGGGAAATACCCTGAGATGTCCCTGAAAGAGGCCAGAGAGGAACACCGGCGGGCAAAAGCGTTGCTGCGCAAAGGAATAAATCCAACGGCGGAAAGAAGACGATTGAAACTGTTGGCATTGAATAAAAATGAAGGGCAAGGTTCCAGGAAGAAAAACTGTTTTCGTGTCGTGGCCGAAGACTGGATGGAACAAAAAACGGCCTGGAGCCCTGAACATGCGAAAGCAGTACTCAGGACGCTTAAAAATGATGCCTTCCCGGTTCTTGGCGATTTACCGATTGATGCCATACAACCGCCACAAGTTTTAGAGGTTGTTCGCAGGATTGAGAAAAGAGGCTCTTATGAAATTGCTTCAAAAGTGCTGCAGCGAATTAACGCTGTGTGCAGATATGCGGTCCAGACAGGAAGGGCTCTGCATAATCCGGCATCTGAAATGAAAGGTGTTCTGAAAAAAAGAATCGTTGAGCACCGACCGGCATTGACTATCCATGAATTGCCTGAGTTTCTCAAAAGGCTGAACCTTTCAAATGAGCATATTATTACCAAGGCGGCATTAAAGTTTACTCTCCATACCGCAGTCAGATCAGGAGAGGTGAGGGGGGCCACATGGCCGGAATTTAATTTCAGGACAAAGGAATGGAGGATACCGGCAAAGCGAATGAAAATGAGAACACCGCATGTCGTTCCCCTGGCGGAACAGGTGATTGAAATTTTACGATCAATGATGGCCCACTCAACCGGCAAAAAAGGTTATGTGTTTCCCGGCATAAAAAATCCTTACAGGCCTCTTTCTGAAAACACGATGCTCTATGCCCTGTACCGTCTCGGCTATCATTCCAGGGCAACCGTGCATGGTTTTCGGGCCGTGTTTTCAACCATTACGAACGAATCCGGTCTTTTTGATAAAGACGCCATAGAACGACAACTTGCCCATAGAGAGAGAAACCGCGTACGGGCTGCCTATCACCGCAGTGAGTATCTGGCACACAGAGCGGAAATGATGCAGTGGTGGGCGGATTTACTTGAACGTCTTGAGTACGGGGAGGAAGATGAATGAAAGACTGGTTACCATCCGGGGAAAATAAAGACGATTACCCCGATCCGGAAACAACATCAGATATGGCCTGGGCATGGGAATATTTACGCCGTAACCTTGAATTTCAAAAAGCATGTTCTGATCTTGATGCTTTTGCAGAACAGCATAATATCCATGAAATAATTAAAAATGTTAGAACTCGAACAAACTTAAAATCAGGAGATTATGAGCTGGTAATGGAATACTATGAAAATTGTAGAAAGCTGGATAAACAATTTAAAACAAAAATAGCAGGGCATAGACATCCTGATATATCTCTTGGCTTTTATCAACAACATTTTTTAATGAGTAATGAGCGGATAAAACCTGGTTTCTTAATTTATGATCATCCTGAAAAAAACAACAGTTTTTATTCTTTTGGAACTGATATGATCCCTTTTATTATTGATATGATCCATTTTGATCACTACAAAAAAAATGAAGAAACAGAAATAGAAATAAAAACTGAGCCGATGAATCTTCTTATAAGTATTAATTTACGTAGCTCTATCAAAGAACAGTTTGAAGTTGCAAAAAAATTTTCAACAAGCTTACAGCAAAAATTGAATAAGATGGGGCTTGTAAAAAAAAGAAACGCAATCAATGGTGAAATAACTGTTGAGAGGTTGAGAGCGCACGACATTGAGTTTCATTCCAGACTGAAAGGACAAGAGGATTATAAAGTTAAGATTAACAAAATACTTTTCCAGGACAAAATTGTCACAAAAGATGACAATAGAAACTATGTAAAGGATGTTGACAACAGATTGTACGAAGCAAAAAAATTTATTGAAGGAAAATACAAAGAACTAATTTAATAACTTATTGAAAATAAACCGGATAGAAAAAGGGGGCTGCCTAGCTAGGCAGTCCCCTTTTTCTATCCGTGAGCATCTTTTTCTATCGAGTATTCTGGGAAGCAATCGGCCAATGGATTCAAACGGCCACAAAAAAAACTTTTCGGAGATAGAAAAAATGAAAACAATAACAAATGAAAATTTTCCACCCGTTGTCTGTGTTGACCCGGTTCTTTCGAAAAAACAGGTCTGCCACCTCACGAATATAGGCAAATCAAAACTTGCCGAGCTTATCAAAAATAACCACTTCCCAAAGCCGATTGTACTGGGACCAAAAGGTTCCAGAGGGATTGGCTGGCGTGCGTCAACAATCAACAAGTGGCTTGACGAACAGGAAAGAAAGGAGGTGGCGCAATGAAAAAGAAAATTTCCCTTGCAGAACTTGAATCATATCCTTTGCAGGAACTTCGAGGCCGCCTGGATCTTTGCCAGGAGGCAATATCTGTCGTGAGATTTTTCGCAGATAAAAATCTCGGAAGAAATTCCACTATCACGGAAAAGGTGTACGAGCTTGGTAACTCTCTTCGTTCTTTTCGGATATGTTTTGAAGGCCTCATTTCAATTGCATACAAATCCCTGGGCAGAAGGGCAGATATTATTAGAAAAGCTCCTGAACGGGCGTATGATCAACGTTTGGTCAATTTGAGAGAGCTCAAAAATGAACCATACGATTTTATTTACGCAATG
>NZ_JBPLBA010000101.1:0-5772 GCF_054039375.1 Desulfomarina sp.
GGATGGCCCTGGCCAGGGTTGTTTTCTCGACCTGCCTGGGACCACTGACAAAAACCATTTTCTTTTTCAGGTCCTGCTCGACCTGATTGGCAAGGTAGCGGCGTATCATACATTCCAGGATACAAGATTTTTCACCCCAGGTCAAAAATGCTCATGAGTATTTTTGACTTGGGGTGAAAACACAAACATTCATATATACGAATTCAGGCCGATAACAGGCGCCATCAAGGTGAAATCACGGTCGTTATGAAGAAGAAACAGGTCATGCTCAATGGCGATTCGGGCGATCAGACAATCAATGGTACTTCTGATAGTGATGCCTTTTTGTCGGCATGTAAAAAAGATGTGCGCGGCCTGGGCATACGATTCAACCGGATCCAGGGGATGGAAAAAACGCTGGCTGCCAAGATATTCTTCCAGCAGTTCATATTCCGTAAGAGATGCGGCTCCCTGAAGAATCTCCTGGTATATCACGGAGGTGATGCCAAAGGGGATCTGTTGCCGAATAATTTCACGCAACCTGTTTGTCGGCCTGTTCGTATTCCCCTTGAAGAAATCAATCAGGACCGAGGTGTCAACAAGAATCATTTGCCCAGCCTGAGCGTTTTATAATCGTATCCGTCACGGAATTGAATTTGCCCGGCAAGCTCCAGGAGATTTTTTCGTTTCTTTCTCTCCACAAAGTCCCGCAACGCGGCGTCAACCACCTCTCTTTTGGTTTTCAGTCCACTGAGCCGAAGGGCTTCTGCGACAAGCGCATCATCAAGCACAATATTTGTCCTCATAACACACACCTCCTTGTGCATCACAATACACATCATTCTGCTCCTGTCAAGATCGTCTGCTCTTCCAGACCAGGTACACAAAAATCGACCATAACCGATAGCCGTGATCGCGCTGGCCTGACCGATGTTGTTGCAGCAGTTTTAGGACTTTGTTGGCAACAAGGGGTGAGTCCACGCTTTGCAAAAGATGTTCGAGCTCATCCCCGGCCTCGCCCCTGAACCAGCCATGGATCGGCACCCCGAATCCCTGTTTGCGGCGCTGCCAGATGTTTTGCGGCAGATAGCCGGAAAATGAACTGCGAAGCATTCGTTTTCCCCGCATGCCACGACGATGCCAGGGCCGCGGCATTGAAAAGGCCAGTTCCAGCACCTGCCGGTCCAGAAAAGGGGCCCTGGTTTCCAGGGAACAGGCCATGGAGGCCCGGTCCACCTTGAGCAGAATATCCTGGGGAAGATAGACCAGGGCATCGGCATACATCATTCTAGTTATATCATCGGGTCCGCATTGTTCAGGCAAATTGATGAGCCCATGCCCCTTTTCCGCCAGGTCGGGAACCAGCTCACCAAACAGCCTGCCTGAATACATGAGGGGAGCAATATAGGGTGTTTCGTCCTCCATCCTGTCAATGATATCCTGGAAGAGATGGGCCTTTTTCAGCAGGGACCGGCTATGATGGCTTACCGGCTCCGGCAGCAGGCGGATGGCGGCGCCGATTCCCCGGCGCAGGGGTTTCGGCAGACGGGTATACCAGCGCAGGATGGAGCGGGCCAGGTAGCGCTGGTAGCCGGAGAACAACTCATCGCCGCCGTCACCGGACAGGGCCACCTTGACATGGTCTGCCGCGACCCGGGAGACAAGGGTGGTGGGCAGGAGGGAGGAATCGGCAAAGGGCTGGCCGATATGGTTCAGAATCAGATCGGTCAGGACATTTCTGTCCCAACCGGAAAGGGTCTGGCAATAATGATCGGTCCCGCAAAACTCCGCCATCTGGCTGGCATAAGCGGACTCATCATAGCTCTTTTCCTGAAATCCGATGGTGAATGTTTTGGGGATGACCTCAAGGTCACGGGTCAAAATCGAAACCACAAGCGACGAGTCAATGCCGCCGGAGAGAAAAGCGCCGACCTCGACATCCGCGACAAGGCGCTTTTCTACTGCCGCGACCAGGCATTCCCGGATACCTTTCGCGGCCTGATCCCGTGAACCGCTGAACCGGCCCGGCTCCAGGCGCCAGTATGGGGCCTGCCGGGTTCCCTTGTCCGGTGACCATTGCAGAACATGACCGGGCAGTACCTCGTAAACGTCCTTGTATGCTGTGGTGCCGGGCAGATAATAGCCGTAGCGGAGATAATCAGCCGTGGAATCAAGGTCTTCGCGCCAGGGGCCGGTCGCAAGCCGGGCCAGGGAGGGCAACTCGGAGCCGCAGATACATGTTCTGCCGGATATCTGGTAATAGAGTGGTTTTTTCCCCATGCGGTCCCGGCAGAGCAGGAGAGTGCGGGAAGCGGAATCCCAGAACGAAAAGGCCCACATGCCTTCAAGCCGCTGGATAAAATCCCGGCCATGCAGGATCAGGCCGGCCAGCAGCACCTCGGTATCACCGCCGGTCAAAAAATGCCAGCGTCCCGCAAGCTCGGCGCGCAGTTCCTGGTAATTATAAATCTCACCATTATAGGAAAGAATACAGCGGTCAGACGGATCCGCCATGGGTTGACGGCTGGCGGACAGGTCGATAATGGAAAGCCGCCGATGGCCGATGCAAACATCCTCTTTCTGCCAGATGCCTGAATCATCAGGCCCCCGGTGCCTGAGCCTGTTCAGGCATTTCTCCATCCTGGCAAAAGACTCAGCCTGATTCATATCAGGATTATAGACAAAGGCTATTCCGCACATGATCGCTTTTTGGCACGTACTGAGATCAATTTTTCATATAACCGCTGGTATGACCCGGCGCAGTTGGGCCAGGTCAACCCCATGTTGAGCAAGGTCTGCCGTGCCGCAGCACCAAAACGGCGCCGAATATCCGGGGAACCAATGAGCCTGGCCAGGTGTCCGGCAAGGGCCTTGCTGTCCCCGGCCGGGAAAAGCAGGCCGTTTTTCCCATGCTCTATCAGTTCGCTGATGCCATCAATATCCGAGCCGATAACACTTACTCCCGCGGCCATTGCTTCCAGAACCGAGTTGGGACGGCCTTCCTGGTGGCTCGCCTGTACCAGGATATCTGTTTGCGCAAGCAGGTTCACGATTTCCCGCGGGGATACCTGGCCCGGAAATGACACATGCTCCTCAAGGCCAAGTCTGGCGGTTAACTTTTTCAACCTGTCCTTTTCCATGCCCTCACCAGCAATACATAATGTCCAGTTTTGTCTGCCCGGGCATTGCCCCAGGGCGTTTAGGACAATATCCACGCCTTTTACCGGGACGAGATTGCCCAGGATAAGAATTTTGTTTGTTCTCCCATCTTTTTTTTCAGGTAACGCAAAAAAATTCTCTCCCACGCCATTGGCAATAAAGGATATCCTTTCTTTTTTTTCCAGGTACAGGTTGACCAGGTTTTCACGCATTCTGCCTGACACTGTCACAACCCGATCAGAAAGGAACAGGCAGGCCCGCAACAGGAAACGATACACTAGGGAACTGCCTGCCCGGCTTACATCCTCTCCCCGCAAGGTGGTGACCACCGGAACCTGGACGATTTTACCGGCCAGGCCCGCGATAACACCATTTATGGACCAATGGGCATGAATGACATCGCATTGCCGTGCATACACAAAAACATGCCGGAACATGGCCAAAAACAAGCCGGGAAGCAGGAGGACGTTTTTTTTTGACTTGGCCAGGGCCACGGGCAGTCCACCCTGCCCATGGGCCAGAACCTGCAACTTCCTTGGCGCGTAACGATATGTTATGAGAGTATATTTCCTGTTTCTATCGGCAATTTTTTCGATACTATCCGGGGTCAGGACAAGACAGTCCACACAATCGGGGAAGGCCTTCACAAGACGTTCGATAAAAATGCCGCTTGAAGAGTCTTCCTGAAGTGGAAAAGAGGTGGTCAGATGCAGAACCCGCATTGCTACTCCACCCGGTCATAGCGCATCTGGGAGATCTGCTCGGCAACCAGACCAATCATGAAGACAATCAGGGAGCTGTTAAACAGCAATGCCGACATATTGGTGAATCGTCCCTGGGTCGTAAACGTATATCCATAATAGGCCAGTGCAACAAAAAAGAGCAGGCCGCTAGTGGGCAGGAACACGCGCATGGGTGAAAAAAGGGTGGCCACTTTAGTGATGATAAGAAAAAAACGGGCCCCGTCCTGGAGTAATTTGATCTTACTCTTTCCAGTTCTTCGTTTCGTTTCAATGGGCACATACTTGATAGTACGGCCGCTGCGCAGGTAACCCATTGTCAAGGTAGAAGGATAAGAAAAAGTATTAGGCAGCAGGTAAATAAACTGGCGGACAGTGGAGGACCTGACAAGGCGGAAACCCGACGTAAGGTCTTCAACCCTGAATTTTGTCACATAGGAGGCAAAGCAGTTATACAGTTTATTGGCGATATTCCTGTGCAGTGAGGTTTCCGATTTTTTCGTTCTGGCCCCCACCACCATATCATAGGAATCCTTATATTCAAGCAGCCGCTCGATATCTTCAGGTTTATGCTGGCCGTCCGCATCCATCATCACGATCCACTCCCCACGGGCCATACGCAGGCCGGTTTTAACCGCGGCGCCATTGCCGATATTGTAGGGATGGGGCCATACACAGGCTCCTGAGTCCATGGCTGCCCTCATTGTATTATCCGAGGAGCCGTCATCAATCACCAGGATTTCAAAATTCGGGTGCAGTTTCCTGATTGCGCCGACGGTATCCGCTATTGCCTGCTCTTCATTAAATGCAGGCAATAAAATTGTCACTTCATATGTTTCTGTTGTTTTCACAAAATTATTTCCCCTGTAATGGAATTATCCATTTTCTGAAATGCCGGATTCAGTCAGTAAAATTTTATCATAAAGCAAGTGCAGGCCCAAGCTGATCCTTTATTTCATTTCTACGCCACCAATATTCAGATCAGGATTTTTTTTATTTCCGGGCATATATCAGCTCTCCGTATATTTCTATATGCTCTTTTAGGGCCGGATTATTGATCGAATCAAAAAGGATACAGTCAAAAAAGAAAGGAAAGGCGGTTTCATTCTCCAGATAATCCCTGATTTTGTCTACTTTTCGCGTTGTCATATTTTCACCATAAAAGGCGAGATCAACATCAGAACCCGGTTTGGCGTTTCCCATGACCCTTGAACCAAATATTACCACCCGCTCAATCTCCGGATCCCTGGAAAAAAAATTTTGCAATCCGCGGATGACATGCACAGGCAAATCAATTTTGCTCATATTCCACGCGGTTCCGTAACCAATGGACCAGCTTGCGAATTTCCGGTGAAAACTCGTCCTTTATCAATCTGTATGCCCCCATGGCGAGCGTCTCATCATAAGTATGCGCGAGCAGATTTCTTTTCCCCAGCATTTCAAGCCAGCATTCGCCATCATCAATGATCTCGTATTGAAAACCATTTTTTATGCCATCCCTTGGAAACCGGCAGTGAACTCCCTGGGCCTCAAGAAAATCCTTCATCGTTTTCCAGGCCAGCTCAAAGGAAAACTCAAAACTCTGTATGATCCCCTGCCTTTCAATATCACTTGGATCAGCAATCGCAAGACCACTTTCAAGCTGCCTGAAACCCTTTTCAAGGTTCTGGAAACGCTGCCTCCATCGTATTTTCTTTAAATCATTTTTCTTATCTCCACTGGCACCACTCAACTCAATTCTCCCCTATCAGCGAACACAACTCGTCAGCAATTGTATTAATTTCCTCTGAATTCTTCCCCTCCACCATGACTCGTATGACCGGTTCCGTGCCGGACGCCCGCACCAGGATACGTCCATCATTACCGAGTTGTTTTTCATATTCTTCAACTGTTT
>NZ_JBPLBA010000102.1:0-4953 GCF_054039375.1 Desulfomarina sp.
CTACTGTAGAATCTCAAGTTACCTACAAACAATGGCATGCCAAGGTGTCAATCCGCTTGTGGCAATCCAGATTGCTTTGAATGGGACATTTGCAAACGATGATTACAACAGGGGTGAGTAGTTACTATTGAAGATTAAAAGAACAGTGAGTGAAGACAGTACTGTTCGGAGGAGCGGGAAATGACAGAGGTAAAAAAAGGTGATAATGTCAAGGTTCACTACAAGGGGACGCTTGCTGACGGTACTGTTTTCGACAGTTCTGAAGGCAGAGAACCTCTGGAGTTTGTTGTGGGCAGTGGCCAGGTTATCCAGGGGTTTGATGAGGCCCTGGTTGGTATGAGCACAGGAGAGTCCAAGGTTGTTGAAATCCCGGTTGATAAAGCTTACGGTCAACGCAGGGATGAGATGGTGATGGTTGTTCCCATGGACCAGGTTCCTCCTGATCTGAATCCGGAAGTGGGGATGCGTCTGGAGATGGGGGGCACAAACGGAGAGATAGTCCGTGTTGTTGTAACGGAAATCAACGAAGAGAATATTACCCTTGATGCCAATCCTCCCCTTGCCGGTCAGGACCTGACTTTTGCCATCGAACTGGTGGAGTCCTCTACTCCTTGATGATCTGTAGAGCCGTAATTGGTCGCATGGGTAGTAACTCTATGATTTTATAACCTTTGAACTGTAATTGCTCACAGGTGCCGCAGATTTTTGCAGGCTCTTTTGTTCGCTAAGCTTACTTATGCGGACAAAAGAGACCGTGAAAAGCCGGGGTGAGCAATTATGTTGAGCCGGATTTTCTTTTCCCGCAGGGGGAGGAAAATCCTGGTTCAATGGAAGAGTGTCCCGTAAGCTTCGTGGGTCTGCCGGGCGATTTTTGACCAGTCAAACGAAGTTACCACCCGTTTTCTTGATTGTTCCCCAAATTTTTTCAGATCTTCCCTGAGGAGCTGGTGGATTTTTTCTGCCAGATCCTGCGGATCGGCCGGATTACAGAGAAAGCCGTTTTTACCATTTTCAATCAGTTCCGGTATACCGCCCACGTCTGTACCAATGAGGGGCAGGCCGGAAGCCATGGCCTCAAGCCCGCTGATTGAGGTGGCTTCCATTAGTGACGGCAGGATGGAGAAATCGGCGGCACTGTAGAAATCAACTATTTCCGCATGACTTTTGTTGCCGGTGAAGATTGTTCTGTTATCGCAATGTTTTCTGAATTCATCCTCCACGATCTCCCGTTCAGGACCTGCGCCAATCACAAGAAAGCGGACAGCATTGTTAAGAAATGCCGATGCCCTGGCAAGATGGAGAACTCCATTTTTCTCAACCAGCCGCCTGGTGACAATGGCCACTGTTTCCTCTTCATCAATACCCAGTTCTTTACGGATACGCCTTCTTTTCTCTTTATGGAAATGGAATTTACTTCCGTCGACACCATTGGGAATAAAGATTTTTTCCGCCTGGATGGTAAAAGGAATTTCCAGGAGTTCCCGGCTCGGGGCAAGGAAAAGATCCACTTTTCTGAAATGTCTTTTCAGCATGGTCATTCTGCGCAAACCGCCTTTTTTTATCCGTTTCAGGTATCCGGAAGTGTGATTGGTATAGACCAGGGGGATATGATGTATATTATACCATTCCAGGGGAAGCATGCCGTGGATATGGATGATATCCGGTCTGATTCTGTTAAGCAGTTTCCGTGTGAATGTTCTGATCTGCAGTCCGTAGACAAGTGCTGCAAAGGAAAGAGGAACACGAAAAATATCTATATCACCATCTTTTGAGTGTTCCTGGTCAATTTTTCTTTTTCGGGTGATGACACTGACTCTGTTACCCTGGAGGGCGAGAGCCCTGGACAGTTCCTGAACATGGGCGGAAATACCCCCGGGAGTTGGCGGGTAATCCATGGATATCATAAGAATATTCATTTTTCTGCTTTTTGGGGTAAACCGGTATGGCCGGATTCTATGGTTCTGTCATAAAAAAGCAATGAAAACTTCGGCTGCGGTTGTACACCTTTCAGCCACGGATTTTCAGATAAACAGTCAGCGAAGAAATTTTGCCGCACTGATATGACCGGGGTTCTTGTCCGAGACAATTTCTGTCACAAAGTCGAGCCTATGAAACTCTTCAACTGTCCAGAAAGAAATATGTTCTTCAAAGGGGTTTCCGTAGGCCATACCCTGTTCTTCATGGCCGTTAGGGCAGCCGAGAAGAAGAAGAGTGTCAGTTGCGGCGGTAAGATCCGGAAGGATTGAAAGATAGTCTTCCCTGGATAGATGTTCCGGGCCATGCCAGTGAAAAACCACATCAAATTTTTGTCTGAAAAGCGCTGTTACATCCCTGATATCGCCCTCGACAATCCGGTGATGGTCTTCAGGAGGTGCATGGCGGAGAAAATTTTCCACGTTGGCCGGAAAGAGTTCAAGGATATGCCAGTCGATTGAATTGGCTCTGCAGATATCAATCCACCAGCGGTTCCTTCTGTCCTGGTAATCATGGAAACCGATATTGAGAAAAGAACGGACAGGACATATTTTATCAGCCTTCAGCAGAAAGTTTACAGCACTCAGTTCTCTCAGGGTATAGCCTCTGCCTGTTTTTTTTACTTTGTGCCAGTCCAGAAGTCTTAAGGGAATTTTCACGGTATTATCAATTACCCCTTCGGGGGGATCTGTTCACGGATTCAGGGATGTATAAAACTCGTTTTGCCATTCATAATCGCTGGATAACGGTTGGTCAAATAATCTTTCTATCATATAGGCTGTTACCCTGGTGTTGTTGAAAGATCTGTGTGCTCTGCGCCAGCCCATTTCTGCCCTTTTCTCAGCTTTGTCCGGATGAGTGTGATAAAAATTAATACGGGCAAACAGTTCCTCAGAAGTAGAAAAATAAACAAGTTCATTTTCCCTGTAGAGAAGTTCCATTGCCGGAATCCTCGGACAGAAGGTGAGAAGGCCATTGCCTGTCAATTGAGCGATCCGGTCGGAGGAGTACAGACGGACATCATTTCTTCTGCTTATGTTCAGGGCCATTCTGGAGCGCGAAAGCAGGGAGAGGTAATCAGAGCCGGTAACAGGTTTGTTCCCCAGGCAGCCGAAAAATGCAGAACGCATTGCCTTTCCGGTTTCAAACTGGAGCTCTTTCATAAAAGTCCGCCGCTCCGGGTCGTTGGAGTCGCGGCCGCAGAAGATAAAATCGTAGTCGAAGGCGGTGTTGCGAAAAGCGGTGAATGACTCAACAGCCGGATCAACCATGTTTGGAATAAAGGCGGCCTCTGTCATGCCACGGGAATACTCCCGCAGGTATCTGCCTGACGTTGTGGCAAAGACCATATCGATAAATTGCAGCCGTTTAAAAAGATGTTCTGTTTTGTTACGATGAAAAAGTGCATCCACATACCATAGGCCGATTTTTATGGCGGGATATTGGTTTTTTATAGTTTCCAGAGTTTCAGCAGTAATGAGTTCGGAATGCCCCAGTAGCAGGAGATGTGGCTGTATCCGGTTGCATGCTTCAAGCAGTTTTTGATTAACAGATCCGGTGCCGAATTTTGTCGTCCTGAAAAATGATTCGTTTCTGCAGACATCTCTGTAGCTGAAATCATAGACAAAGTGGCCGTTTCTGGTGAGACCGGCGGAAATTTTCCGGTCGGTTGAATAGAGGTCTGTGCCATATTTATATGTGTTGAAATTAGCCACATGCAGTATGCGCATGGAAACTCCTCGAGTCTGGTCTGTGGATGCTCTGGATAAAAGCATGGTCTGATCAAATGGTTCGGCCATAAAGACTGATGAAAATCTGACCATGGTAAAATTTCTGATTCAGCAGGGCAGGAAAATGAAAAAGTTTATATTGGCTTGAAAAGTGAATAACTGATTTCATCAGACACATTATAACATATTGAAACAACATATTAATCTATTTTTTATTTTCTGAAGCGCCTGGTTCATGTATGGGGCTTTCGTATATTCCGGCAACAGGAAGAATCATGTGGACATTGTGCAGGTTTTGACAATACTGGTCAGGAGTATGAGCAGGCAGCCACAGATCTGCAGGAGAGATAAGGTCTCTCCGAAAAAGAACCATCCATAGCTCACCACACTGATGGGTTCAAGATACGCAAGGGTTGAGAAGGTCGTCGCCTTCAGTTGTCTCAGGGCAATGACAGCCGCAAGAATTCCGAGAAAACCAGGAAAAAAAACTGCTCCGACAAGCCAGGACCATTGCTGAAGAGAAATTGTCGGTATGGAAAAAAGAAGAAATGGCAAAAGGCATCCTGCTCCTGCCGACATCTGGTAGAATGAACTGATAAAGACGTCTGTTTTTCTGTCTATTGTTCGGTTGATGATGATAAATGCGGCATAGCAGAACATGGAAATCAGGCCTGAGAACAGTCCGGCAAGATGATCTGATCCGGCAGAAAAATCTATCCTGAATTCCATCATCATTGCAAAGCCGAAAAGAGAAAGCAGAATAAGGCTGATTGAGATACTGTTCAGGCGTTCCTTCAGGAAAGAGTGCGCAAATACAGAGGCAGCCAGAGGAGCAAGGTAAAGCAGCATAACGGCATTTGCCAGGGTGGTCAGGTTCATGGCCCTGGTGTAAAAAATAATAAGTCCTGCCAGCATGAGTCCACTGAAAACAATATTCCATTCCGGTTTCTGCTGTATTTTTCTTAATCTGCCGGTAATACAGATAAAGAGAAAAAGAAAAGCCGCTCCCAGAAAAAGCCTGAAAAATGACACGACTTCCGCACCTTGTCCCGATTTTCGGGAAAAGATACCCATGGTACCCATGAAGAGAGCGGCCAGGATAGCCCGCATATTTCACAAGACTAATGCAAAAAGGCCGCAAATGTGTTAATAAGATATGTAAATTCAACACATTAACCAATAACACATGAGCGACCTTATGAAAACAGAGTGTAATAAGAAACGATATACATTTCAAGCCCTCGGACGT
>NZ_JBPLBA010000103.1:0-2611 GCF_054039375.1 Desulfomarina sp.
CCATCCGCCAGCCGATTCAGGTAAATCGGTAATGCTGTTAGTGACGTTTTGAAAATATTCAATCCAGATCCATATTATAGAATGTATTAATATGGTTTTTCCTCGATTTAACAGGTTTTTCAAAAACGATTCAGGTACAAATTAATGCATCATGCTCCCATGTATGTTACCGTCAGGAAAACTAAATATCCTTTTCAGCCGAATCAACAATATCAGCTCACCCTTGAAACTCTGTCAGATTGGGGACACACCTGCTTTATCAGGATGAGTTTCGTAATTAATTAGAAAAAAATATCAACCTTAGCATGTGTCTTTTCTGAAACCTGAAAAAAGTCCTTCAGGACAGACACGCACAAGACTGAACAAAAGATCGCCATGGACCCGCAAAAACAAATACTTTCCACCATTATTCTGGGTGCAGGAAAAGGTACCCGGATGAAATCGCAAAAGGCCAAAGTCCTCCACACTGTTTTTTTCTCCCCCATGATTGAACATGTAATCAATGCCGTTTCACCATTACACCCTGAAAAGATAATTGTTGTTGTGGGGCATCAGCAGGAAAATGTGAAAAATGCACTGAAGAGGTTTTCACTCCATTTTGCTGAGCAGACCGAACAACTAGGCACAGGGCACGCTGTTCTAGCAACCCTTCCCCTGCTTGATGGTGTTGGAGGAAACGTAATGATCCTCTGTGGAGACACTCCTCTTGTCGAAAATGAAACTCTCGCTAAGATGCACGAAAAACATCTTACGTCCCAGGCGGAAATTACCCTGATGACAACTATGCTTGACAACCCGACACATTATGGAAGAATCTTATCTGATGAAAATAACAGGATCACAAGGATAGTGGAAGAAAAGGATGCATCGGCAGCAGAAAGAAAAATAAAGGAAATTAATGCAGGAATATATTGTGTAAAAACAGATTTTCTTTTTCATGCTCTTGAGCGGGTCGGCAGAGACAACAGCCAGGGCGAGATGTACCTTACTGATATCATAAGTATAGCAGTTAGCAATAATAGAAAAGTGGAAAGATTTCTCACCCCCAACGTTTCCGAAATACTCGGTGTCAACTCCAGAGTTGAACTGGCTCAAGCCCATAAAATTCTCCAGCAAAGAAGAAATACTGAACTTATGCAACATGGAATAACAATGTATTCCCCAGATTCCATCTCCGTCACAGAAGATTCCAGTATAGGTCGTGACTGCATTCTTTTCGGGGAAATAGAAATTACCAATAACACCACAATAGGAAAATCGTGTACAATTGGTCGGGGAGTTATACTCAGTAACTGCAGAATCGGAGATCAGGTAACTATCGGACCATATAGTTGCCTTACAGATACGACACTGCCAGCCAACACTCATGTACCTCCCCACACGGTAAAACAACCTACTCGCACCAGAAACCATTTCTTTGACGAGGAAGAAATATGACAGACCTGAAGAAAATGTATTCAACCATTTTAGGCGACAGTTTTCCCATGGATATGACCATCTCCTTCGGAGACCAGAAACTTGTCTATAAAAAACGGACCTGGAAAATTGCCATGGAAGATGGAAGGGTGGAGGAACGAGGTGTTCGCTATGGTGAAAATCCTGATCAGGAAGCAGCTCTTTATGAACTTGTTAACGGCAACCTGACCCTGGGAGACTGCCGGTTCATTTCTCCCGGCAACGGCCTTGTTTCTGCAATTGATGTCAATGATATGCTGCAGGTTGGTAAACATCCGGGAAAAATAAACCTTACCGACATAGATAATGGCCTCAATATCATAAAATATCTGGTTGACCAGCCTTCTGCAGTCATACTCAAACACAACAATCCATGTGGTGCCGCAAAAGACAGCTCCCTCGCTGCTGCCTTTCATCGGGCCCTCCGTGCTGATCGTATCGCAGCCTTCGGAGGAGCTGTTGTATTGAGCCGTCCCTGCGACATTGACACGGCCAGACTCCTGGCTGAAAATTACCTGGAAGTGGTCTGCGCCCCGGATTTTGAACATGGTACTCTTGATATTCTCGGGCAACGGAAAAATCTGAGGATAATCAAAATCGCTGCAATAGACAGGCTTGCCGATTTCGAAAAATTTCGTTTTGTTGACTTTAAAAGTCTCATTGATGGTGGAATTATAGCCCAGCAGTCCGCAGTCAACTCGATCCGGTCAATTGATGATCTCAAACCAGCAACCGCTACCTGGGAAGGGAAAGAATACACCTGCGATCGTCAGCCTGCTTCTGAAGAAATTGATGACATGCTTTTTGGCTGGGCAGTTGAACATGGAGTCACATCCAACTCAGTTCTATATGTTAAAAACGGTTGCACTGTCGGTATAGGAACCGGAGAGCAGGACCGGGTTGGTGTTGCGGAAATCGCTGTCCACAAGGCGTATATTAAATACGCCGACATTCTCTGTTTTGATAAATATAAAATCCCCTATGCGGACCTGGAGCTGGCGGTTGAAAAAGGGTCAAGAGACAGAGCTGAAAAGGAGGAAATTGACAGTCAGGTCCAGGAAGATCGTGCAGGACTACCAGGGTGCACAATGATTTCGGATGCTTTTTTCCCTTTTAGAGATGGTGCCGAAGTCGGCATCAGGCAAGGTATTTCCGC